>NZ_JBSGXB010000015.1:0-53887 GCF_053609185.1 Streptomyces sp. NPDC054956
CCCCACCTGCCCCCATGTCACGATGACCCGGTCCGCCGCCCCACCCTTCGTCCCGAGGAAGCCGGATGCCAGGCCCCAGCAGAGCCCGCACCCCCCTCACCACTGCGGCCGCCGCCCTCACCCTCGCGCTCGCCGCGACCTCCTGCGCTCCCACCCCCACCGCGCACCCGGAATCCGCACCCCCCAACCGCCCCGCGGCCGTCGGCATCGTCGACGAGTCCCCGTTCTGGGTGGACCCGGAGAGCGACGCCGCCCGGCAGGTCGCCGCCTGGGAGGCGCAGGGCCGCAACAGCGACGCCCAGGTGCTGCGCCGGATCGCCGACCGGCCGATGGCCCTGTGGGGGCCCGCGGGCGATCCCGGCCCCGAGATCCGCCGGGCCCGGGCGAGCGCCCGCGCGGCCGGCCGCACCCTCGTCCTCACCGCGTACAACATCCCGTACCGCGACTGCGGCCAGCACTCGGCGGGCGGCGCCCGGGACGCCACGGCCTACCGCAGCTGGATCGGCGCCTTCGCCGACAACATCGCCGATACGAAGGCCCTGGTCATCCTGGAGCCGGACGCGATCCCGCACCTCGTCGACGGCTGCACGCAGGCCGGGCACCACGAGGAGCGCCTGCGGCTGCTCTCCGAGGCCATCGACCGCCTCAAGCGCAACAAGAACACCAAGGTCTACCTGGACGCGGGCAACCCGGCCTGGATCCCGGACCCGATGAAACTGGTCGACCCCCTCTACAAGGCCGGGCTCGACCGCGCCGACGGCTTCTCCCTCAACGTCTCCAACTTCCAGCCCAGCGCGGCCGGCCGGGAGTACGGCGCCACGATCTCCAAGGCCACCAAGGGCAAGCACTTCGTCATCGACACCAGCCGCAACGGCGACGGCCCGCTGCGGGGCAGCCGCCAGCAGGCCTGGTGCAACCCGCCGGGCCGGGCCCTGGGCACGCCGCCGACCGACCGGACGGGCGACCCGCTCGTGGACGCGTACCTCTGGATCAAGCGCCCCGGCGAATCCGACGGCTCCTGCCGCGGCGGCCCGCCGGCCGGCACGTGGTGGCCGGACTACGCCCTCGGCCTGGCCCGCCGCTCCACGGACTGACCCGCCGGCTACGACCCCGGCCGACCCGGCGGGCGGCCCTGCGACGCGCCCATCCACCCCTGTCCGGAGTCCCGCGCGACGGGCGCCGGTGCCTCCCGTACGCGGATCCACTTCGCCACCGACGGGGTCCCGTCGGCGTCCGTCACGAAGAGCATGTACCAGCCGGGCGGAACCAGCGTCGGGTCCGCCGGGACGGTGACCGTCACCGCGCCCGCCGTTGTGCGCAGCCCCAGCGCCACCGACCGCTGTTCCACGTCCGTGGTGTGCGTGACCGCGCTCGGCCGCATCAGCCGGGCCCGCTCGATCCGCTCCGCCCCCGGCGCCTCGAAGGTGGCGGACCCGCCGAGCACGACCTCCTCGGGCCCCTCGCCCAGCACCGGCCGCAGCGCCGGGTCCCGGTACAGGTAGGGCGGGGTGTACACCTCCAGCCGGTGTTCGAACTTGCCCAGCTTGGTGTTGTCCTTGTCCGCGAAGAGCGGGTCGGAGCCGAAGGTCGCCACCCGCCCGTCGGGCAGCAGCAGCGCCTCGGAGTGGTAGTTGCGGCCCACCGTCGGGTCGGCGGCGGCCACGAAGGAGTCGGTGCGCGGGTAGTAGAACTGCGCCTTGTGGATGTCGCTGGCGCCGCGGCCCCGGTAGTCGGCGGAGCCGCCGGTGGTGAACACGGAGTCGTCGGGCAGCAGGACGCTGCTGAGGTAGCGCACCCCCTGCGGCAGCCGGGCGGTCGAGCGGAAGACCGGGACCTCCTGCTTGAGGTCCACGACCGCCGTCCGGGCGGTGGCCCGCCTGGACTCACCGACCCCGCCGCCTCCGAGCACCATCACCTTCTGGTCCTGGGCCGGGGCCAGCAGTACGGACGAGGAGGTCTCCAGCTGGTCCGGGTCGGCCAGTCCGCCGACCTTGCGGAACACGTTCGTCCGCAGGTCCCACACCCCCGGCTCGCGCCCCTTGTTCTTGGGGCCGTAGCCCGCGTTGGAACCGGTGTAGAGCAGCTTGCCGCCCTGGGTGAGGAAGAGGGCGGGGTAGGTCGGGAAGTAGCGGAAGGGCCCCTTGGACCACTTCTTCGTCCGCGGGTCGTAGTACTCGTTGTCGCCGGGGACGACGTCGCCCACGTCGTTGAGCCCGGACACCGCGAGCACCCGACCGTCCCCGAGCCCCACCAGGGTCGGGTACCAGCGGGCGTCCTTCATCGGGTCGACCGGGATGTACTTCTCCGCCTTGGGGTCGAACTCGTAGGCGGCCTTGATGCCCTGGAAGTCCTGCTTGTCGGCGCTGAGCCGCTCCGCGAGCCCGTAGACGTTGCGGGCGTCCTCGCCGGTGAGGCCGGCCACCTCGTACTGGGCGGCCTGCGTGGTCAGCCCCGCGGCGCCCTCCTCGACCGCCTCCACGAACACCCGGGCCTCGGCGGCGACCACCTTGGTCTTCCACGGCATCATCTGCCCGCCGCGCCCGTAGCCGACCTCGAACTTCCGGGTGGCCCTGGGGACGGTGACGTCGAACTTCGACACGTATTCGACTCCGGTCGGCGACCGGAAGACGGTCCCCTTCGGCAGCCTGACCGCCTTGTCGGGGCTCTCGTTCTTGACCCGCATCCCGCCGCCCGCGCGGGTGACCTTCCCGTCGAGGACCTCGTAGCGCGCGGTTCCGCCGGCCACGAGCAGCTGGCCGTCGGGCAGTTGGCTGTGCCCGGAGCAGAAGAAGTCCACGGGGGTCGGGATCTTCTTGAAGGTGTCGTCCTTCGGGTCCCACAGGACGGTGGAGAAGGTGCCCTTGTCGAAGTTCTCCTGGTCGTTGCCGGAGCCGGCGATCAGCAGCACCTTGCCGGTGTGCAGCAGCGCCGCGTGCATGGCGTTGATCCGGTACTCGTCGGGCAGGCCGATCAGCCCCCACGAGCCGTACTGGATGCGGTAGCTGGACTGCCCGATCTTGTACGAGTGGAACCTGTCCTCGGCGAAGGAGAGCGCGGCGGGCGCGTTGAGCGCGAGCAGCAGCAGGGCGGCGCCGCCGCCCAGGGCGGTCTTCTTGAACTGCTTCGAGGGGCGGTACGCCACGGCTCACTCCCCTCCCCTGGTCGTCGCCAACGCCGGCTCCTCGCCCGCCCGGCGGGCCCGGAGGGCCGTCGTCGCCCACACGGCCGGCGGCGCGAGGGTGACGGTCAGCGCGAGCACCGCCCCGACGCGCATGGCCACGTGCGTGTGCTCGTAGCGCACGGAGGCCGCGAGCGAGGCGGCGAGGACGGCGGCCCACAGGAGGTGGACCCGGAAGGTCGCCGGCCCGTCGGGGCTGGCGTCGCCGCCCTTGGGCGTGACGACGAAGCGGCCCCGGGTGCGCAGCACCGCGGAGCCGAGCGACTTGAGGTAGACGGGCGCGCAGATCGCGGACATGGCCATGCCGGCCAGCCCGCCGGATCCGGCGGGCTCGTGGGGCGAGACGTTGTGGCGGCGGTTCCACAGGTAGAGGCCGACCTGGAGGGCGGCGGCGTCGGTGTAGAGCATCAGCCAGACCTCGGAGGAGACCTGGGTGCCGGAGGCGCCGAACCACAGGAACAGGACGCAGCTGAGGACTCCGAGCATCCAGTTGACGGCCGTCATCGGGTAGTAGACGAGCATCAGGGTGTAGTTGAGCCAGCGGCCCGGAGGCATCCGGAAGCAGCCCCGCCAGTACTGCCGCAGGAGGGTCTCGTACGTCCCCCGGGACCAGCGCAGCTGCTGCGTGAAGAAATCGGTCCAGGAGGTGGGCCCCTCCCCCACGGCGAGTACGTCGGGGGTGTAGACGGAGCGCCAGAACCGCCCGGTGGCGGGGTTGCGGCGGCGGTGCAGTTCGAAGCCGGTCGCCATGTCCTCGGTGAGGGAGTCGAAGAGCCCGCCGACCTGCTTGAGGGCCGCGATCCGCACGGCGTTGTTGGTGCCGACGAACATGGGGGCGCCGTAGCGGTTGCCCGCGCGCTGGATCAGGGCGTGGAAGAGGTACTGCTGGGATTCGGCGGCCTTGGTGACGGAGGCGGTGTAGTTGCCGTAGACCTGCGGGCCGACGACGAAGGCGGTGTCGGGGTCGCGGAAGAAGCCGAGCATCCGCTCCAGGTAGTTCGGCAGCGGTACGTGATCGGTGTCGACGGAGGCGAAGAACTCGTAGTCGTCGCCGTGCCGGGCCAGCCAGGAGTTGTAGTTGCCGTGCTTGGTCCTGGCCCGGTGGGCGCCCTTCGCGGTGTTCCACTCGGCGACGCCCTTGCGGGTGAAGTGGCGTACGCCCAGTTCCGCGCACAGCGCCTTGGCGTCGGCGTCGTCGCCCTCGTCGAGCAGCCAGACGTCGAGCGGCCCGTCGTGGCGGACCCGTACCGCGCCGCGCAGGGTGGCGGCCGCCATGGCGAGCGGCTCCTTGCCGGGCACGTAGGTGGTGAGGAAGGCGACGCGGGTGCCGGGTTCGGCGGGGACCGGGACCGGGTCCCGGGCGACCATCGTGGCGTGGGCGATCGAGACCACGTTGACCAGCATGAAGAGCATGATCAGGGCGATGGAGCCGAGCATCACGGCGTCGAAGCGGACGAGCCAGCGCTCGCCGCCTTCCCGGACGGTCCAGTGGGTGGGCCAGACGAGGTAGAGGAGCAGGCCGGCGGCGGCGAGGGGGGCGAGCGTCATGAGGGCGACGGCGCGTATTCGGGTGCGCAGCTCCTCGCGCGACAACAGGGAGCGGTACTCCACCCGGTAGGGGGCGGTGGGGTCCGGCTCCCCGTACGGGCCGGCGAGACGGCTGTGTCTCTCGTAGTCGAAGTCTTCCGGCCGCACGGTTCCTCCAGTGCTCGAAACCGAGGTGATATCCCCACGAAAGGGGAGGTTCCAGGGCGTGTCGAACTGGATTCGGCCGAGCGGGCGGTTCCTTTTCGTGACCTCGGGCACGGGGCCGTACGGGTGCCCACGCGCCCGCGACGGGGCGGGGGCGCCCGGGAAACGCGCGGTTCAGCGGCCGCCGCGGTCGGGACGGGTGCTCCGGCGCAGACCGTGGCGTACGGCCCGCTGGCTCAGCGGACCCAGCCCCTCCAGGACCTGTGCCAGCCCCGCGAGCTGTTCCAGGGCGTCCAGGGCCCGGCCGGCCCCCGCCGGATCCACGCCCTCGTAGAGCTCGATGCCGACGAAGGAGGCGGCCGCGGCCCGGGCCAGCCCGGCCGGGTCGGCGAAGGAGCCGAGCGGGGTGGCCGCCAGCAGCCGGGTCAGTACCGACTCCAGCTCCTCGACCCACAGCCCGATCCCGGCGGCGGTGGCGGCCGCCAGGGCGGGCTGGGCCTGGCCCGCGGCGAGCAGCTGGCCCAGCACGGCCACATGGCCGGCCGCCCGCTCCTCGGCGTGCATCTCCCGCGCGAAGGCGAGCAGCTCGGCGAGGGAGCCGAGCTCCGCGAACCGCTCGCGGTAGCGGGCCACCCGCTGCTCGGCGCCGAAGACGCAGGCCGCGGAGAGGAGCTCCTCGACGGAGCCGAAGTGGTAGAAGATCAGGCCCTGGTTGACCCCGGCGGTGGTGGCGATGGTGCGGGCCGAGGTCTTGCCGATGCCCTGCTCGACCAGGGTGAGCAGGGCCCCTTCGAGCAGCTTGAGCTTGGTGGCCTCGCTGGCGGCGCTCACGCGC
The DNA here is from genome assembly GCF_053609185.1 of Streptomyces sp. NPDC054956. Classification (NCBI taxonomy): domain Bacteria; kingdom Bacillati; phylum Actinomycetota; class Actinomycetes; order Kitasatosporales; family Streptomycetaceae; genus Streptomyces; species Streptomyces sp. NPDC054956. Next base: position 5,706 of record NZ_JBSGXB010000015.1, read on the forward strand.
GGACCTCCTCGCGCACGGGGCGCAGGTCGCGGCGGACCCCGCGCCGGTCGACGTCCACGTACTCGGCGGCGAAGGAGCCCTCGTACCCGAAGAGCGGGCCGAAGCGGCGGTTGACCACCCGCACCCGGATCCGGAAGCGGCCGCTCGCCTCGTCGAAGGACTCACGGACCTCGGCGTCGCCGCCGATCAGGTCGGGAACGCGGACGTCGACGGGGCCCTCGCGGAAGCGGTGCTCGCCGGAGCGGATGAGCAGGGAGCCGTCGGACTCGGCGCTCATCCGCAGGTCGCTCGCGAGGTGCTGGTGGGTGCCCAGGTAGTCGAGGATGCTGCCGCGCTCGGGGGCGTGGACCATCGTGGCGTCGAACCGGTGGGGCCCGCCGGGCAGCTGGAAGGTCCGCACGAAGGTGACGGTCTCGCGCCCGAAGGAGTCGAGGTAGGGGAAGTTCTCGATGACGAAGGGCACGTCCACGCCCTCGCGCGGGACCAGGATGTTGCGCACCCCGCCGAGCCGCAGGAACGGCTTGACGTAGAGGCCGCCGTGCCAGATCCGGTCCATCGTGCCGCGCCCGACGCAGGCCTCCCCGTTGTCGAGGCCGACGGAGAAGCGGCGCTGGATCTGCGGGTGCAGGCGGTCGAAGTCGGCGCCCATGTGGGCCCGGAAGATCGAGGTCATGACGGCTCCGGGGTACTGAGGGTGGCGAGGAGGCGGGGCGCGGCCGCGGGGACCCGGCCGGGCGGGGTGCGCAGGCAGCGGCGGGCGGCGGGGGTGCCGGGGAGCGGCGGGAGCAGCAGGGCGAGGAGGCCGACGGCGAGGGCGGCCACGAGGGGCGCGTACGCGAGTGCGGCCGCGGCGGCCAGGATCCGGACGGCGCTCTCGGCGAGGGCCCGGACGAGGGCGCGCTCCGGGGTGGTGCCGCGCTCGCACCACAGCCGCAGCCGGTCGAAGGACCAGGCGGTGGCCCAGCCCATGAGCGGCCGGAAGACCAGCCGGTCGGCGAGGGCGCCGAAGCGGCCCCAGCGGGGCCTGTAGTCGTAGCCGGTCAGGAAGCGGATGCCGGGGCCGCCGTCCGGGTCGGGGACGTAGCGCCAGTAGCCGCTGCCCTCGGCGAGAAGCGAGAGCGGGTGGTGCGAGGAGAAGCACAGGGCGGAGACCCGGGTGCCGTCGGCGCGCCGGCGCTCCCCGGCGGAGATCCCGGTGCCGGCGACGGAGAGGAAGGGCAGCAGGCGCGTCGCGTAGCGGAAGCGCTGCGGCTCGTCCTCGGCGGCCCGCGGCAGGTAGGTGATGGAGGTGAACCGCAGGTCCCAGCGCTGGTGCTGGTCGGGTTCCTGGCTCCGGCCCCAGAGCCGGGCCATCTCGGTGCGGATGACCGTCTCGACGTACAGACCCAAGGCCGACGCCCCCTTCTCGCGGTTTGAGCGATCGCTCAAACCAAAAGTTAGCGGAGTTTGAGCAGTCGCTCAACGCTTTTCCCGCAAGAGTTTGAGTGGTCGCTCAAACCCAGGAACCACGCTCGGAGCCGGGAAACGAAGAGCGCCCCCGGCCGCTGGGCCGGGGGCGCTGTCGCGAAGGAGGGAGCGGGTCAGTTTTGGGCGAGGTGCCGCTCGATGGTCTCCACCTTGGAGGTGATGCCGTCGGTGACGCCGGGCCGGATGTCGGCCTTGAGGATGAAGGAGACCCGGGGGGCGCGCGCCTCCACGGCCTCCACCGCGCGCTTCACCACGTCCATCACCTCGTCCCATTCGCCTTCGATGGTGGTGAACATGGCGTCCGTGCGGTTCGGCAGTCCGGATTCCCGTACGACGCGGACGGCGTCGGCGACGTACTCGCCGACCTCCTCGCCGACGCCCAGCGGGGTCACCGAGAACGCGATCATCATGCGCGGGCCGCCTCGCGGGCACGGGCCGCGAGCACGCCCGCCGCCTCGTCGCGCTTGAGCAGCTTGTCGCCGTACAGGCCGCCGAAGGGCACCAGGGCCAGCAGGAAGAAGAGGGCGACCTTCTTCAGGGGCCACTTCGCCTTGTTCCAGACGTCCAGCAGGAACACCGCGTAGATGACGAACAGGATCCCGTGGACGATGCCGAGCGGCATCATCAGGTAGTCGATGTCCGAGATCCGGCTCAGCACCGAGCCGAAGATCAGCAGCGCCGGGAACGAGAGCGCCTCCGGTACGGAGATGAGGCGCAGCCGGTGCAGGGCGGAAGCGGTCTTGATGTCCACGTGGAACCTTCGGGGTGGATGCCGGGGGTCCGTCCCAGTGTCCCATCCACCCCGTTCGATCTTGTGGCGGGGCCCGGTCCCGGTGGATCGGGGTGCGTATCGGCCAACGGGCCCTGTTCGCTCCCGCCCGCTGCGGATAACGTCTTCCCGTGGCTCAGTTCAGACTTCAAGGCAGCAAGGTGCTCGCCGTCGACCTGACCGGGGACGCCGTGAAAGCGAAAAACGGCGCCATGGTCGCGTACGACGGCCAGATGGCCTTCAAAAAGATGACCGGCGGCGGCGAAGGCCTCCGCGGCATGGTGACCCGGCGGCTGACCGGGGAGCAGATGACCGTGATGGAAGTGCAGGGTCACGGCACCTGCTTCTTCGCCGACCGGGCGAGTGAGATCAATCTGGTCAATCTGCGCGGTGAGAAGCTGTACGTCGAGTCCAGCAACCTCCTGTGCACCGACGCCGGCCTGCGCACCGGCACCACCTTCACCGGCCTGCGCGGTGCGACGACGGGCAACGGCCTGTTCACCACCACCGTCGAGGGCAACGGGCAGGCGGCGATCATGTCGGACGGCCCGGCCGTGGTGCTGCGCGTCAGCGCCCAGTACCCGCTCTCCGTCGACCCGGGGGCGTACATCGCGCACACCGGCAACCTCCAGCAGTCCTTCCAGTCGGGCGTGAACTTCCGCACCCTGATCGGCGAGGGCTCGGGCGAGTCCTTCCAGATCCGCTTCGAGGGCGAGGGCCTGGTGTACGTGCAGCCCAGCGAGCGCAACACCATCGGGGGCGACGTCTGATGCCGTTCCGCGAGATCAACTCGAAGATGGTCGAGGCCCAGGTCGTACCGGGGCAGAAGATGTACAGCCAGCGCGGCGCGATGCTCGCGTACCGCGGCGAGGTCTCCTTCACCCCGAGCATCACCGGCGGCCAGGGCGGGGTGATGGGCATGATCGGGCGCCGCGTGGCGAACGAGCAGACCCCGCTGATGGAGGTCGAGGGCAGCGGCACCGTGATGTTCGGCCACGGCGGCCACCACATCCAGGTGATCAGCCTGACCGGCGAGACCCTGTACGTGGAGGCGGACCGGCTGCTCGCCTTCGACGGCACCCTGCAGCAGGGCACGATGTTCATGGGCTCGCAGGGCGGGGTCATGGGCATGGTGCGCGGCCAGGTGACCGGCCAGGGCCTGTTCACCACCACCCTCAAGGGCCACGGCTCGGTGGCCGTGATGGCCCACGGCGGCGTCATCGAGCTGCCGATCACCCCGCAGCGGCCCGTCCACGTGGACCCGCAGGCGTACGTCGCCCACCACGGCGAGGTCCGCAACAAGCTGTCCACGGCGCTGGGCTGGCGCGACATGGTCGGGCGCGGCTCGGGCGAGGCGTTCCAGCTGGAGCTGTCCGGACAGGGCGCGGTGTACGTACAGGCCTCGGAGGAGAAGCTGTGAACTTTGGCCCCGTGACGGGCGGGCCCGGCGGCCCGACGGTCTTCGACCCGTACACCCTGCCGTCCGACGACAACGTCAACGCCTACACCTTCTGCGTGGAGCTCAAGGGCAGCCAGTGGTTCCTGCAGAAGGGCAAGATGATCGCCTACTACGGGCGCATCGAGTTCAACGGCATCGGCCACGGCCGCTTCGACCGGCTGCTGCGCACCAGCTTCCACTCGCCGCTGCACGCGAGCGACTGGGTGGTGGCCGAGGGGCAGGGCAAGATGCTGCTCGCCGACCGGGCCTTCGACGTGAACTCGTACGACCTGGACAACGGCAACCTGACCATCCGGTCGGGCAACCTGCTCGCCTACCAGCCCACGCTGGCGCTGAAGCAGTCGATCGTGCCCGGGTTCCTCACGCTGATCGGAACCGGGAAGTTCGTGGCGGCGTCCAACGGTCCGGTGGTGTTCATGGAACCGCCGCTGCGCGTGGACCCGCAGGCGCTGGTGGGATGGGCGGACTGCCCGTCCCCCTGCCACCACTACGACCACGGGTACATGTCGGGCGTGATCGGGGGGCTGCGCTCGCTGACCGGCATCGGGGGCTCCTCCGGCGAGGAGCACCAGTTCGAGTTCGTCGGGGCGGGCACGGTGCTGCTGCAGTCCTCGGAGATGCTGATGGCGGAGCAGGCGGTCGGTGCCGTGGGCGCCGGCGCGGCGACGGGCAACGCACAGGGCGTTCCCGGGGCGGGACAGGGGCCGCTCGGGCAGCTGGGCGTTCCTCGGATGCCGGGACAGCTGGGTGATCTCCAGCGCCGCTTCGGCCTGTAGGCGCCACCGCTCGACCTCACAGCTTTGTACGCAATTCAACTTCTTAGGTAGAGTTCTTTCATGGAGACCATCGAGACCGAGACGGCCACGAGCTGGCTGAGCGACGCCGAGCAGTGCGCCTGGCGCACCCACCTGGACGTCAGCAGACTGCTGATGCACCAGCTGGAAAAGGATCTCCAGCCCTTCGGGCTCACCAACAACGACTACGAGATCCTCGTGAACCTCTCGGAGTCCGAGGACCACCGGATGCGGATGAGCGATCTCGCGACGTCCACCCTGCAGTCCAAGAGCCGGCTCTCCCACCAGATCACCCGCATGGAAGCCGCGGGCCTGGTCCGCCGCGTGAACTGCGAGTCCGACCGCCGGGGGCTCTACGCCGTACTCACCCCCGAGGGCATGGAGACCATGCGCAAGGTCGCCCCGCACCACGTGGCGTCCGTCCGCCGGCACTTCATCGACCTGCTCCCGCCGGACGCCCTCCAGGCCCTGCGGGCCTCGCTCGGCCCGGTCGCGGAGCACCTGCGCGCGGGCCGCGGCAAGGCCTGAGCCCGGGGGTCGGAGCGGCCCTGAACAGCTCCGAGCAGCTCTGAGCGGCTCCGAGCTGCTTCGAGCTGCTCCGAGCGGCGGACCTCGGCCGGAGGCCGGAGAATGGGCGGTAACGCTCGCTCGCCGGCCGCCGCCGAGCAACCGTAAGCGCCATGGCCGGCCCGAGGAGGTCAAGCCATGAAGCGCACCCTGTACGTCTCGTCGGCCGCGGCCGCCGCGGTCCTGCTGGTCGGGGGGCCGGTGGCGGCCGCCGCCGCATCCGGCGCGTACACGCCCTCGTCCGACGCCGCCTCCGCACCACTGCGTGCCGACGTCGACGCAGAGGGGGCCGTCAAGGCGGCCCTCGAACACCACCCCGGAGTCATCGCGTCCCTCGACAAGGACGGCCCGGTCTGGCACGTGAACGTGGTCGGCAAGGACGGCGTCGACACCGAGCTGCTCGTCAACGCCGCCAGCGGCACGGTCTTCGTCGAGAACGACGACGAGAACGACGACGACAGCAAGGAGAACGCGGCCATCGTCGCCGCGGAGGTCACGGCCCAGCAGGCCATGAAGGCCGCCCTCGCCGCCCATCCCGGCAAGGTCTGGTCGGTCCAGTGGGACAACGACGACAAGGCTCGCTACTGGGACGTGGAGATCAAGGCCGGCGGCAAGACCCAGAACGTCCACGTCGACCCCAGCTCCGGCAAGGCCACCGTGTCCCCATCGGACAACGACAACGACAACGACGAGAACGAGAACGAGAACGACGACAACGGCTGAGGGAGGGCAAGGGCCGGGGCCCGACGCACGGAAGCCGCACCTCGCGGACGGGGTGCGGCTTCCGTGTGTGGTCAGTCCTCACGGTCAGGCGTTGGGACGCTTTCCGTGATTGGCCTTCTTCTTCTTGCGGGCTCGCTTCTTGTTGCCGCGCTTCGCCATGAAACCTCCCTGCGTCGGGGCATTCCGGGCGTTCGCCAGTCTATGACCGGCCCGCGGGCTCCGCATCCGGTTCCCGCAGAGTCGCCAGCAGCGCGTCCGAGGCCGCGTACGGGTCCAGCTCGCCCGCCGCGACCCGCGCGGCCAGGGCGTCGAGGTGGGAGTCGCCGTGCAGGTCCGCCAGCCGGGCCCGCAGGGCGGTGATCGCGATCGTCTCGACCTCGCGGGCCGCCCGGGCCGTGCGGCGCTCGGCCAGCACCCCGCGCTCGTCCATCCACGCCCGGTGCTTCTCCAGCGCCTCGACCAGCTCGTCGATGCCGGTGCCCCGGGCCGCGACCGTCTTGACGATCGGCGGCCGCCAGTCGTGCTTGCCCCGGGATTCCCCGAGGCCCAGCATGTGGTTCAGCTCCCGGGCGGTGGCGTCCGCGCCGTCCCGGTCGGCCTTGTTCACCACGTAGACGTCGCCGATCTCCAGGATGCCCGCCTTCGCGGCCTGGATCCCGTCGCCCATCCCGGGCGCGAGCAGCACCACCGAGGTGTCGGCCTGCGCGGCGATCTCCACCTCCGACTGCCCGACCCCGACCGTCTCGACCAGGATCACCTCGCAGCCGGCGGCGTCCAGCACCCGGATCGCCTGCGGGGCGGCCCAGGCGAGACCGCCCAGGTGGCCGCGGGTGGCCATCGAGCGGATGTACACCCCCGGGTCGGAGGCGTGGTCCGACATCCGCACCCGGTCGCCGAGCAGCGCGCCCCCGCTGAACGGCGAGGACGGGTCGACGGCGAGCACGCCGACCCGCTTGCCGGCCTGCCGGTACGCGGAGACCAGCGCCGAGGTGGTCGTGGACTTGCCCACGCCCGGTGAGCCGGTGAGGCCCACCACGTACGCGTTGCCCGTGAGCGGCGCCAGCGCCGCCATCACCTCGCGCAGCTGCGGGGACGCCCCCTCGACCAGGGAGATCAGCCTGGCCACCGCCCTCGGCCTGCCTTCGCGGGCCTGGGCCACCAGCTGGGGGACGTCCACCGCCGTCATAGGTGCTGCGCTCCTTGCTTGTCGCGGGTCTCGTACGGGTACGGGTGCGGGCTGCCGGCCGCTACGGGACGCGGACGATCAGGGCGTCGCCCTGTCCGCCGCCGCCGCACAGCGCGGCCGCGCCGACCCCGCCGCCGCGGCGCTTGAGCTCCAGCGCCAGGTGCAGCACCACGCGGGCGCCGGACATGCCGATCGGGTGGCCCAGGGCAATGGCGCCGCCGTTGACGTTCACCTTTTCCGGGGTCACGCCGAGGTCCTTCATTGACTGCACGGCGACCGCCGCGAAGGCCTCGTTGATCTCGATGAGGTCGAGGTCGGCGACCTCCAGGCCCTCCTTCTTCAGGGCGTGCAGGATCGCGTTGGACGGCTGCGACTGCAGCGAGTTGTCCGGGCCGGCCACGTTGCCGTGCGCGCCGATCTCGGCGAGCCACTCCAGGCCCAGCTCCTCGGCCTTGGCCTTGCTCATCACGACCACGGCGGCCGCGCCGTCGCTGATCTGCGAGGAGGTGCCGGCGGTGATGGTGCCGTCCTTGGCGAAGGCCGGGCGCAGCTTGCCGAGGGACTCGGCGGTGGTCTCGGGACGGATGCCCTCGTCCTGCGAGAAGACCACCGGGTCGCCCTTGCGCTGCGGGATCTCGACCGGGGTGATCTCGGCCTCGAAGACGCCGTTCTTCTGCGCGGCGGCGGCCCGCTGGTGGGAGGTGGCCGCGAAGGCGTCCTGCGGGGCGCGCTCGATGCCCAGGCGGGTGTTGTGCTTCTCGGTGGACTCGCCCATCGCGATGTTCTCGAAGGCGTCGGTGAGGCCGTCGTAGGCCATCGCGTCGAGCATCTCGATGGCGCCGTACTTGAAGCCCTCACGGGACTTCGGCAGCAGGTGCGGGGCGTTGGTCATCGACTCCTGGCCGCCCGCGACCACGATGTCGAACTCGCCGGCGCGGATGAGTTGGTCGGCCAGGGCGATGGCGTCGAGGCCCGAGAGGCACACCTTGTTGATGGTGAGCGCGGGCACGTTCATCGGGATTCCGCCCTTGACGGCGGCCTGGCGGGCGGGGATCTGGCCCGCGCCGGCCTGGAGCACCTGGCCCATGATCACGTACTGGACCTGGTCACCGGAGATCCCGGCCCGTTCCAGCGCGGACTTGATGGCGAAGCCGCCGAGGTCGGCACCCGAGAAGGACTTCAGCGAGCCCAGCAGCCGCCCCATGGGCGTGCGGGCCCCGGCGACGATCACTGACGTGGTGTTGTTCGTTCCGGACATGGAGCACAGCCCCTTGAAGATGAGGAGTGAACGAGGGTTTACCCGAATGTACTGAGCGGTACCCGTGCCGTCATCGGCCCGCCAGTGTGATCGCGCGCACGTTGCGTAACCGCCCCCCGGAGCGCTGCACTGTGTCCATGCTGACAAGAATCGACCACATCGGGATCGCCTGCTTCGACCTGGACAAGACGGTGGAGTTCTACCGTGCCACGTACGGCTTCGAGGTGTTCCACTCCGAGGTCAACGAGGAGCAGGGGGTGCGCGAGGCCATGCTGAAGATCAACGAGACCTCCGACGGCGGCGCCTCCTACCTCCAGCTCCTGGAGCCCACCCGCGAGGACTCGGCGGTCGGCAAGTGGCTGGCGAAGAACGGCGAGGGCGTCCACCACATCGCCTTCGGCACCGAGGACGTCCAGGGCGACTCGGAAGCCATCCGCGGCAAGGGCGTCCGCGTCCTCTACGACCAGCCCCGCACCGGCTCGATGGGCTCCTCGATCACCTTCCTGCACCCCAAGGACTGCCACGGCGTCCTCACCGAACTGGTCACGAGCAACCCCGACCACTGATGCCGCCATTCCCCGGCCGGTAGAGTGGCCGTGGCTCGGCCGGGGTTCGGTGCGGAGACGGGGTCGGGGCCTGTAACCCCTGCCCCGATATCTGACACCATTCCCCGGGGGCGTCGTTCAGCGGGCGGACGATGCTCATTTGGGAATGAGCTTGCGACCAGGGGACGGATGGGACCGCGCTGTGCGGGGCTACGAAAGCCAGGAGAGTCATCAGGCCGAGGCCGACCATCTCTCGCGCTTCGAAGCCGAGATGGAGCGGCTGAAGAAGGAACGCGGGAAGGCCGTCCAGCACGCCGAGGACCTGGGGTACCAGGTCGAGGTGCTGCGCGCCAAGCTCCACGAGGTACGCCGCAACCTGGCGTCCCGCCCCGCCTACGACGGCGCGGACATGGGCTACCAGGCGGAGCAGCTGCTCCGTAATGCCCAGATCCAGGCCGACCAGATGCGTTCCGACGCCGAGCGCGAGCTGCGCGAGGTACGGGCACAGACCCAGCGCATCCTCCAGGAACACGCCGAGCACCAGGCGCGCCTCCAGGCCGAACTGCACGCCGAGGCCGTCAACCGCCGCCAGCGCCTGGACCAGGAGCTGGGCGAGCGCCGCCAGACCGTCGAAGCGCACGTCAACGAGAACGTGGCCTGGGCCGAGCAGTTGCGCGCCCGCACCGAGTCGCAGGCCCGCCGGCTCATGGACGAGTCCCGCGCCGAGGCCGAGCAGACCCTCAACGCCGCCCGCGCCGAGGCCGCCCGGGTCGCCGCCGAGGCCACCCGCCGGCTCGCCGCCGAGAACGAGGCCGCGCGCACCGAGGCCGAGTCCACGCTGCTGCGCGCCCGCAAGGAGGCCGAGCGGCTGCTGACCGCCGCCTCCGCGCAGGCCCAGGAGGCAACCGAGCACGCGGAGCGGCTGCGTTCCACCACCTCCGCCGAGGCCGAGCAGACCCGGCAGCAGACGATGGACCTGGGCCGGGTCGCCGAACAGCGCGCCCAGGAGGCCGACGCGGCCCTGCGCGAGGCCCGCGCGGCCGCGGAGAAGCTGCTGGCCGACGCCAAGGAGAGCGCCGCACGGCAGCTGAGCTCGGCGGAGTCCGTCAACGAGCAGCGCACCCGTACGGCCAAGGAGCAGGTCGCCCGGCTGGTCGGCGAGGCCACCAAGGAGGCCGACGTCCTCAAGGCCGAGGCCGAGCAGCTGCTGGCCGACGCCCGCGCGTCCGCCGACCGGCTGCGCACCGAGGCCGGCGACCAGGCCCGTACGGCGGCGGCGGAGGACACCGCGGCCCAGCTGGCGAAGGCGGCCCGCACCGCCGAGGAGGTCCTGAACAAGGCCTCGGAGGACGCCCGTGCCACCACCCGGGCGGCGTCCGAGGAGGCCGAGCGGATCCGCGGCGAGGCCGAGGCGGAGGCCGAGCGGCTGCGCGCCCAGGCCGCGGCCACGGCGGACGAGCTCAAGGGCGCCGCGAAGGACGACACCGAGGAGTACCGGGCCCGTACGGTCGAGCTGCAGGAGGAGGCCCGCCGGCTGCGCGGCGAGGCCGAGCAGCTGCGCGCGGAGGCCGTCGCCGAGGGCGAGCGGATCCGCGGCGAGGCCCGCCGCGAGGCGGTCCACCAGATCGAGGAGGCGGCCCGCACCGCCGAGGAGCTGCTGGGCAAGGCCCGGGCCGACGCCGACGAGGTGCGCGCCGGCGCGGACACCGAAAGCGAGCGCGTGCGCGGCGAGGCCGTGGAGCGGGCCGCGACGCTGCGCAAGCAGGCCGAGGAGACCCTGGAGCGGACCCGCGCCGAGGCCGAGCGGCTGCGCGCGGAGGCCGAGGAGCAGGCGGAGTCGGTACGGGCCGAGGCGGACGCCGCGGCGGCCGTGCGGCGCGAGGAGACCGAGCAGGCGCTGGCCGCGAAGCGGGCCGAGGCCGACGAGGAGCTCGTCCGCCTGCACACGGACGCCGAGGGCCGGCTCGCCACGGCGGAGCAGACCCTGCGCGACGCCCGGGCGGCCGCGGAGAACATCCGCAAGGAGACCACCGAGGAGAGCGACCGGCTGCGCGCCGAGTCGGCGGAGCGGATCCGCACCCTGCAGACGCAGGCGGAGGCGGAGGCCGAGCAGCTGCGCACGGAGGCGGCGCAGGACGCCGGGCGGGTGCGCGCCGAGGCGGAGCAGACCGCGGTACGGCTGACCGGCGAGGCCGAGGCCGAGGCGGAGCGGCTGCGCTCCGAGGCGCAGGAGACGGCCGACCGGCTGCGCGCGGAGGCCAAGGCCGCCGCCGAGCGGGTCGGGCAGGAGGCCGCGGAGGCGCTGGCCGCCGCCCAGGAGGAGGCCGCGCGGCGCCGCCGCGAGTCCGAGGAGACCCTGGCCTCGGCGCGCACGGACGCGGAGAGCGAGCGCGCGCAGGCCCGGGAGGAGAGCGAGGAGCTCCTCGCCCAGGCCCGCAAGCGTTCCGAGGAGGCCCAGGCCGAGGCGGTCTGGCTCACCGAGGAGGCCGAGCGGCGCGCGTCCGAGGTGGTCGCGGCCGCCGAGGCCACCGCCCAGCAGGTCCGCGACTCCGTGGCCGGGCTGCACGAGCAGGCCGAGGAGGAGGTCGCGGGGCTGCGCAACGCGGCCGAGCACGCGGCCGCCCGTACGAAGACCGAGGCCGAGGAAGAGGCCGACCGGGTCCGCGGCGACGCGTACGCGGAGCGGGAGCGGGCCACCGAGGACGCGAACCGGATCCGCAGCGAGGCCCGGGCCGAGACGGACGCGGCGAAGGCGCTGGCCGAGCGGACCGTGGCCGAGGCGATCGCCGAGGCCGAGCAGCTGCGCACCGACACCGCGGAGTACGCGCAGCGGGTGCGTACGGAGGCCACGGACGCGCTGGCCGCGTCCGAGCGGGACGCCGCCCGTACGAAGGCGGACGCCCGCGACGACGCCAACCGGATCCGCGGCGAGGCGGCGGAGTCCCTGGAGTCCGCGCGCGCCGAGGGCGGCCGGATCGTCGCGGAGGCGACGGCCGAGGCCGAGCGGCTCACCGAGGAGACCCTGGCGGCCAACGCGCTGACCGTCGGCGAGGCCGAGAAGGAGGCCGAGCGGCTCACGGCCGAGGCCGAGGCCGCCGCCGAGGCGACCCGCGCCGAGGCCGCGGGCACCCTGGACGAGGCCCGGTCGGAGGCGAACCGGCTGCGCACGGAGGCGGCGGAGCAGGCCGACCGGCTCGTCTCCGAGGCCGCCGCGGAAGCCGAGCGGCTCACCGAGGAGACCCGCGCGGCCAACGCCGCGACCGTCGGCGAGGCCGAGGCCGCGGCGGAGGGCCTGCGGGCCGAGGCCGCCGCCGTACTGGACGCGGCCCGTGCCGAGGCGGAGGGGCTCACGGCCCAGGCGGCGCAGACGCTGGCCGGGGCCGAGCGGGACGCGACGGGCATCCTCATCGACGCGCGGACCGAGGGCGACCGGCTGGTCGAGGAGACCCGTACGGCCAACGAGGCGACCGTCGGCGAGGCGGCGGCGGAAGCCGACCGGCTGCGTGCCGAGGCGGCGAGCGTCCTGGACGAGGCCCGCGCGGAGGGCGGCCGGATCATCGGCGAGGCCACCGCGGAGGCGGACCGCGTCACGGTCGCGGCGAACGAGACCCTGGCGAGCGCCGAGCGGGAGTCCGAGCAGACGCTGGACGAGGCGCGCGCCGAGGCGGGCAGGATCCGCACCGAGGCCGCCGAGCAGGCCGACGGCCTGGTCGCGGAGGCCGTCGCGGAGACGGACCGGCTCACGGAGCAGACCCGCAAGGACAACGAGCGCACGGTCGGCGAGGCCGCGAACGAGGCCGAGCGGCTGCGTACGGAGGCGGCCGAGGCGCTGTCCTCGGCGCAGGAGCACGCCACCCGCACCCGGTCCGAGGCCGAGCGGGTCAAGGCGGAGGCCGCCACCGAGGCCGAGCGCATCCGCAGCGAGGCCCGCGCGGAGTCGGAGCGGCTGCTGGACGAGGCGCGCGAGGAGGCCAACAAGCGCCGCAGCGAGGCCGCGAGCCAGGTCGACCGGCTCATCACGGAGGCCTCCTCGGAGGCCGAGAAGCTCACCGGTGACGCGCAGAAGCAGGCCCTGGCCGCCACGACGGCGGCCGAGGAGCAGGCGGACGCGATGGTCGACGCGGCGCGCAAGGAAGCCGCGCGGATCACCTCCGAGGCGACCGTCGAGGGCAATTCCCTGGTGGAGAAGGCCCGTACCGACGCCGACGAACTGCTGGTGGGGGCGCGCAGCGACGCGGCGGCCATAAGGGAACGGGCGGAGGAGCTGCGCGGCCGCGTCGAGGGCGAGGTCGAGGAGCTGCACGAGCGGGCCCGCCGGGAGTCGGCCGAGCAGATGAAGTCGGCCGGCGAACGCGTGGACAAGCTGGTGCGGGCTGCCACCGAGCAGAGCGTCGAGGCCGAGGCGAAGGCCAAGGAGCTGGTCTCGGACGCGAGCAGCGAGGCGAGCAAGGTCCGCATCGCCGCGGTGCGCAAGGCGGAGGCGCTGCTCAAGGAGGCCGAGCAGAAGAAGGCCGAGCTGGTGCGGGCGGCCGAGGGCCGGCTCGCGGAGGCCACCGCGGAGGCCGAGCGGCTCGTCGAGGAGGGCCGGCGCGAGCTGGAGGTCCTGGTGCGCAGGCGCGAGGACATTCAGGCCGAGATCTCCCGTGTCCAGGACGTTCTTGAGGCGTTGGAATCATTCGAGGCGCCTTCGGGTGGCGCGAAGCCCGGGGTCGGCGGCCAGGGCGCGGGGGGCGTGAAGGCCGGTGCGACAGCGGGTTCCACTCGTTCGAGTGGCAAGTCGTCAGAGAGCTAGTCGGGACGTCTGGATGTGTGCTCCTGATGGAGGTTCAGGCGAACGAGTGACAAGCGTTCTGGCTCCTTGCCACTCAAAAGGGGTGTCATTGTCCAGATCAAACGCGGATTGACTCGATGACACGCCGTCTTGGCGCCTAGGATTCCCCTTAACACCTAACACCTCGCGTAGTACCTCATCGGTCTCATTCGACAGGAACCCCATGAGCGACACTTCCTCCCCCTTCGGCTTCGAGCTCGTGCGGCGTGGTTACGACCGCGGTCAGGTGGACGACCGCATCACCAAGCTGGTCTCCGACCGTGACAGCGCCCTCGGACGTATCAACTCTCTGGAAAAGCGGATCGAGGAGCTGCACCTCGAGACGCAGAACGCCCAGGCCCAGGTGAACGACGCCGAGCCGTCGTACGCCGGCCTCGGCGCCCGGGTCGAGAAGATCCTGCGCCTGGCCGAGGAGGAGGCGAAGGACCTGCGCGAGGAGGCCCGTCGCGCGGCCGAGCAGCACCGCGAGCTCGCCGAGTCGGCCGCCCAGCAGGTGCGCAACGACGCCGAGTCGTTCGCCGCCGACCGGAAGTCGACCGCCGAGGACGAGGGTGTCCGGATCGTCGAGAAGGCCAAGGGCGACGCTTCCGCCCTGCGCAACGAGGCCCAGAAGGACGCGGCCTCCAAGCGCGAGGAGGCCGACGCGCTCTTCGAGGAGACCCGCGCCAAGGCCGCCCAGGCCGCCGCGGACTTCGAGACCAACCTGGCCAAGCGCCGCGAGCAGTCGGAGCGCGACCTCGCGGGCCGTCAGGCCAAGGCCGAGAAGCGCCTCGCGGAGATCGAGCACCGCGCGGAGCAGCTGCGCCTGGAGGCCGAGAAGCTCCGTACGGACGCCGAGCGCCGTGCCCGCCAGACCGTGGAGACCGCGCAGCGCCAGGCCGAGGACATCGTGGCCGACGCCAACGCCAAGGCCGACCGCATCCGCAGCGAGTCCGAGCGCGAGCTGGCGGCGCTGACCAACCGCCGCGACTCGATCAACGCCCAGCTCACCAACGTCCGCGAGATGCTGGCGACGCTGACGGGCGCGGCCGTCGCCGCCGCCGCCTCCCCGATCGACGACGAGCCGGTCACCCGCGGCGTTCCGGCGCAGCAGAGCCGCTAGTCGGACCCCCAGTCGCGGAGGGGAACACTCCGCTTCGACACCCCGGGCCCTGCGTCACCTCTTAGAGGTGGCGTAGGGCCCTCGGGCGTTCTAGCGTGGCGGAATGATCGAGCTCGAGGGCCTTACGAAACGATTCGGCGCGAAAACCGCCGTGGACAACCTCAGCTTCCAGGTCAGACCGGGGGTGGTGACGGGCTTCCTCGGCCCCAACGGGGCGGGCAAGTCCACGACCATGCGCATGATGCTGGACCTCGACAATCCGACCAGCGGTACGGTCCGGATCGACGGGAAGCACTACCGGGACCTGCCGGAGCCGCTGAAGTACATCGGGGCGCTGCTGGACGCGAAGTCGATGAACGGCGGCCGCAGCGCTTACAACAACCTTCTCTGCCTCGCCCAGGCCAACCGGATCCCGCGCAGCCGGGTCTCCTACGTGCTGGACCTGGTCGGCCTCACGGCCGTGGCGAAGAAGAAGTCGAAAGGATTTTCGCTGGGCATGGGCCAGCGTCTCGGAATCGCCGCCGCGCTGCTCGGCGACCCGGAGATCCTGATGTTCGACGAACCCGTCAATGGTCTGGACCCGGAGGGAATTCTCTGGATCCGCAATCTTATGAAGGGGCTCGCGGCGGAGGGAAGGACGATCTTCGTTTCGTCCCACCTGATGAGCGAAATGGCACTGACCGCAGAGCATTTGGTCGTCATCGGACAAGGAAAGCTGCTGGCCGACCTGTCCATGGCCGATTTCATCCAGCAGAACTCCCGCAGTTACGTCCGCATGCGCTCGCCGCAGCAGGAACGGCTGAAGGACGTCCTGCACGACGCCGGGATCGACGCCATCAGCGTCCCGGCCACCGGCACGCTGGAGATCGACGGCGTGGAGGTGGAGCGGCTCGGCGAGCTGGCCGCCCAGCACCAGATCGTGCTGCACGAACTCAGCCCGCAGCGGGCTTCACTTGAGGAAGCGTTCATGCGAATGACGGCGGACTCCGTCGAGTACCACGCCCACGCGCCGGGGGCCCCGGGGCTTCCGCCCGGTCCCGGCACGGCTGCGGACAACCCCGCCCGGCCGGCCGACGTACCCGCGTGGGGCGCCGGCTTCGAGGCGACGCGCAAGGGCGGCGAGTGATCATGTCCTTCTCCGCCGTTCTGCAGTCCGAGTGGACCAAGATCCGCTCGGTGGCCTCGACCGTCTGGACGCTGGCCGCCGCCGCCGTCGTCACGGTCGGCATCAGCTCCCTGCTCTGCGCCTTCATCAGCTCGTCCTTCAAGGACATGCGGCCGGAGGAGCAGGCCACCTTCGACCCGACCCTGGCCAGCTTCGCGGGCATGACCCTGGGCCAGCTCGCGATGATCGTCTTCGGCGTGCTCGTCGTCGGCACCGAGTACAGCTCGGGCATGATCCGCACCTCGCTGGCCGCCGTACCGCGGCGCGGCAGCTTCCTGGCCGGCAAGCTGCTCGTCGCCACCGGGCTCGCACTGCTCGTGGGCCTGATCACCAGCTTCGCCTCGTTCTTCCTCGGACAGGCGATCCTGGGCGACCGCAGCATCGGCATCGACGAGCCGAACGTGCTGCGCGCCGTCTTCGGCGCCGGGCTGTACATGGGAATGCTCGCGCTGTTCTCCATGGGCGTGGCCACGATGCTGCGCAGCTCGATGCTCTCGCTCGGCATCCTGATGCCGTTCTTCCTCCTGGTCTCGAACATCCTCGGGGCGGTCCCGGCGACGCGGAAGGTCGCCCAGTACTTCCCCGACCAGGCCGGGTCCAAGATCATGCAGGTGATCCCGGGCGCCATGGGCAGCGAGAAGGTTCCGTACGGCCCCTGGGGCGGTTTCGGGATCATGCTCCTGTGGGTCCTGGCGGCCGTCCTCGGCGGCTACCTCGTCCTCAAGAAGAGGGACGCCTGAGGTACTACGGGGAATCCCCGGGTCGATCTCAGGGGCAGCTCAGGGATACGGCCCGGGACGGAACCGTACGATCCTCGTTATCCTCTTAACCCTTACGCGGGCGAGAGTCGTCCCGGCCTGGTAAGGGGCAGAGCACATGATCGAGGCAGTCGGGCTGACCAAGCGCTTCGGCGCGAAGACCGCCGTCGACGACCTGTCCTTCCAGGTCAGGCCCGGTCACGTCACCGGATTCCTGGGGCCCAACGGCTCCGGGAAGTCCACCACCATGCGGCTCGTCCTCGGCCTGGACCGCCCCACGTCCGGCCGGGTCACGATCAACGGCCTGCCCTTCCGCGAGCTGCCGAACGCCCAGCGGCACGTCGGGGCCCTGCTCGACGCCAAGGCCGCGCACGGCGGCCGCCGGGCCCGTACCCACCTCCTGTCCATCGCCCAGCTCTCCGGCATCCCCGAGAAGCGGGTCGACGAGGTGCTCGGCGTCGTGGGCCTGCAGGACGTGGCCCGGCAGCGCACGAAGGGCTTCTCGCTCGGCATGGGCCAGCGGCTCGGCATCGCGGCCGCCCTGCTCGGGGACCCGCAGGTGCTCCTCTTCGACGAGCCGGTCAACGGGCTCGACCCCGAGGGCATCCTCTGGGTCCGCAACCTGATGCGCCGGCTCGCCGCCGAGGGCCGCACCGTCTTCGTCTCCTCGCACCTCATGAGCGAGATGGCGCTGACCGCCGACCACCTGATCGTGATCGGACGCGGGCGGCTGCTGGCCGACATGAGCACCGCGGACTTCATCACGCACAACTCGGCCGGATTCGCGCGGGTCCGCACGGCCGACACCGACCCCGACGGCTGGGACACGCTGGGCACCGTCCTCAGCAAGGCGGGCGGCCGGGTGCTCAAGGAGCCCGACGGGGCCCTGCGGGTGACCGGGCTGGACCTGCCCCGGATCTCCGACCTCGCGCACGGGGCCGGCGTACGGCTGTGGGAGCTCTCCCCGCACCGGGCCTCGCTGGAGGAGGCCTACATGCGGATGACGCAGTCCTCCGTCGAGTACACCTCCACCGAGGACCCGCGTGCCGAACTGTGGGAGCCGGAGCCGCTGACCGTCCCGAAGTGGGAGGAGGAGGCCGACGCCGCCGCCCTCCAGATCCCGCAGGCGGGCTTCTTCGCGCCTCCGCCGCCCGGAACGGGCGGGCAGCCGTTCCTGATGCCCGGCACCCCGGGCGAGCTCGCGGCCTCCCCGTCGGCGCACTCCCCCGGCCCCGCCCGCGCCCAAGATCCCGTGCACACCCCAGACCGGAAGTCCGAGGACACCCGATGACCCCCCCGACCACGGTGACCGACGGGGAGCCGCGCCCGCAGGTCTACAGCTCGCCGCTGCCGGCCACCCGGCCGCATCTGGGGCACGCGGTGGCCTCGGAGTGGACCAAGCTGATCTCGGTGCGCTCCACGATGTGGACGCTCGGCTCGCTGGTACTGCTCGTCGTCGGCTTCGGTGGCCTCGTCATCATGCAGACCACGGACGTGGACTACGAGCAGATGCCGTTCGTCGGCCCCGCCCTCTTCGGCCTGCTCGTCGGGCAGCTCCCGGTGATGGTGCTCGGCGTGCTGACGGTCACCTCCGAGTACGGCACGGGCCTGATCCGCACCACCTTCACGGCGGCCCCCGACCGGTACCGGGTGCTCACCGCGAAGTACCTCGTCTTCGGAACCGCCGCGTTCCTCACCACGGCCGGGTCGGTCTGCCTGATCCAGCTGGCCGCCACGATCCTGCACGGCGGCTCCGCCTCCGGAGCCCACTCGGCCTCCGAGTGGGCCTCCGGCATCCTGGGCAGCTTCTACGTCACCCTGCTCGGCGTACTGGCCCTGTCGATCGGGGCACTGGTGCGGCACTCGGCGGGGGCGATCGCCCTGATGCTCGGCATCGTCACCCTGCCGCCGGTCATAGGGGCCGTGTTCAGCATCTGGGAGGCCCTCGTCCCGATCGGCCGGGCCCTGCTCCAGTACAACGCGCCCATGGCGCTGATGCAGTTGTTCGGCCTGCCCGCCGGCACCGACGACCCGGGCGCGGCCGGCGACCGCGTGGCGGCCCCGAGCAGCCTGAGCCACATGGTGCTGATCCTGCTGGTGACCGGCGCGACCGTCGCCGCCTCGTACGTGGTGACCGGCCGCCGGGACGTCTGACCCGGCGGACGTCCGGGCCGGACGCCGTCCGACCCGGACGCCGTCCGGCTCAGTACTTGGGAGCGTTACGGGACCGCTGCACCTTGGAGGTGCGGCGGTCCTTCGCGTTCCAGCAGGCCTTGTGCCAGTGCCTGCGGTCGTCGACGCCGCCGTACTCCGGCCAGGCCACCAGGTGCGGGGTGCCGGAGGGGATCTCCTGGTCGCATCCGGGGCAGCGGTAGCGCTTGCCCGCCGCGCTCGCGCCCGCGACGTGCCGGACCTTCCAGTCCTCGCCCTGGTACTCCTCCGTGCGCTCCAGCCCGTACCGGTCCAGACTCCCCGGGCCCGAGCCCTGGTCCGAACGATCGGCTGGATTCTCGCCGCCCCTGGGGCGGTTGTGGCGCGGTGACACGTATACCTCACGGATGGGCGGCCGGCAGTGACTTTCTCCCAGACTACGCGCAGCGAGACGGGGTAACCGCAGGGTGGCCGAAGGACGTCCATCAGGCCCACCATCCGAAAAGCGCGCGACTGGCCCGACAATCCCAATAACTTTCCTGTCAGGCCGTGCCTTTGGCACGTGTCAGACGTTGTTGCCGGTAAGGAAACCGGTCCGCCTGGGGGAGGCCGCGTCAGCCGCGAGGAGGCTAAAGGCGATGCGCGTAGGAGCGTTTGTACTGGCGGCCCAGTTCCCTGGCCAGGGACAGGGAGAGGCACTGCACCGGGCGGTGCGGACCGCCGAGGTGGCCGAGGAGACCGGGCTCGACTCGGTCTGGCTCGCCGAACACCACTTCGTCCCGTACGGGGTGTGCCCGTCGGCGGTGACCCTGGCGGCCCTGATGCTGGGCCGCACCCGGCGGCTGCGCGTGGGCACGGCGGTGAGCGTCCTGCCGAACACGCACCCGGTGGCCCTGGGCGAGCAGGCGGCCCTGCTGCACCTGACGTCGGAGGGCCGGTTCACCCTGGGGGTCGGCCGGGGCGGTCCCTGGGTGGACCTGGAGGTCTTCGGGGGCGGGCTCGACGCGTACGAGAACCGCTTCCAGGAGGATCTGGACCTGCTGCGCCGCTGGCTGACCGAGCCGCGCGTGGGGGCGGCCGGGGCGGAGGCCGGAGCCCGGTACGGGTTCCGCGAGGTGGCCGTCGTACCGCGTCCGTCGGAGGCACTGGACGGGGACGGGAAGGGGCCGGAAGTGATCGTCGCCTGCACCTCCCCCGCCTCGGTCCGGCTGGCCGCGGAGCGCGGACTGCCGATGCTGCTCGGCATGCACTGCGGGGACGAGGACAAGGCGGCCATGGTCGAGCTGTGGCGGCGCACGGCGCGGGCCGCGGGCCGCTCCGGGGAGGCGGACCACGTGTCCGCCGGGGTGTGCCAGCTGGCGGACCGCACGGCGGACGCCAGGGAGACGCTGATGAAGTCGATGCCGGGCTGGCTCAAGCAGGGCCTGGACGCGCACGTGACGGTGGACGGGCGCCTGCGCGCGATGCGGGACCCGGTCGCGTACACGGAGCTGCTGTGCGATCTGCACCCCGTGGGCACCCCGGAGCTGGCGGCGGACCGGCTGGCGGTCACCTCGGAGCGTACGGGCATCACGCGGTTCGCCCTGCTGACGGAAGGCTCGGGCGACCTCGCCTCGACGGAGGAGAACCTCCGCAGGCTCGGCACCGAGGTCGTGCCCCGGCTCGGCTGAGACCAGGGCTGCCGCTCCGTTGGCACCGGAGCGGCAGCGCATTACCGGTCGTACACGGTCACAGGTGCGGATCGTGCTCGTGCGGACGTACGGGTCGTGCGCGTGCTGGTGGTGCGTGAGCTGATGGTGCGCGTGCGGGTGGTGCGCGTGCGGGTGGTGCGCGAGCTGACGATGCGTGCCGGCCGTGCTAGCAGTCGCGGAGTTCCGGCGACTGGTTGAGCAGCTGACCACGGATCGAAGTGAACTTGGCCAGCCGGTCGTCCACCGAGGAATCCAGCGGGAACACCGCTACCCGGTGACAGTTCTGGAAAGCCAGGCGCACTCCGAAGTGGCGCTGCAGCGCACCCCGTATCGCGTCGCTCGCGAGAGCGCGCAGCAGCTGGCCACGCGCCTGCTCGTCGGGCGGCGGCGTCTGATTGTCGGCGAACTGTCCGCCGTCGACCTTCAGCTGGGCCACCAGCGAGCTGATCATCTCCCATGCGTAGGGCAGGGAGGTCCGGACGCAGTCGACGAAAGCGGCTTCGTCGACCTCGCCTCGCTCGGCCTGTTCGAGTAGGGCCGGTGAGACGTCGAGCGACATGGGTTCTCCTCTCGCGACTCCGGCCGATTGGGTTGCCGGAGCCTTACGGGCAGGGAAGGAGATCGCGACGCAGCGTGCACGCTTCGCAACCTCCCGCTCACCACGGTAGGCGCCCGGTGGGGACCGCACCAGGAGAATGCGCATACAACGCGCCATCCGCGAACGGGGCTTTCGGGGGCGAATCGCGTGCAGGCCCATCGGTCGAGTAGCGTTGCCGACCATGCGTCTCGTCATTGCCCGCTGCTCCGTCGATTACGCGGGCCGGCTCACCGCCCATCTGCCCTCGGCACCCCGTCTGATCCTCGTGAAGGCCGACGGCAGTGTCTCGATCCACGCGGACGACCGGGCGTACAAACCGCTCAACTGGATGTCGCCGCCCTGCACCCTCAAGGAGGGGAGTGGTGAGGAGGCCGGCGTCTGGACCGTCGTCAACAAGGCGGGCGAGAAGCTCATCATCACCATGGAGGAAGTCCTCCACGACTCCTCGCACGAGCTCGGCATCGACCCGGGTCTGATCAAGGACGGCGTCGAGGCCCACCTGCAGGAGCTCCTGGCCGACCGGATCGACACCCTCGGCGAGGGCTACACGCTGATCCGCCGCGAGTACATGACCGCGATCGGCCCGGTGGACATCCTGTGCCGGGACGCCGACGGCGCGACCGTGGCGGTGGAGATCAAGCGCCGCGGCGAGATCGACGGCGTCGAGCAGCTCACGCGCTACCTGGAGCTCCTGAACCGCGACCCGCACCTGGCGCCCGTCAAGGGCATCTTCGCGGCCCAGGAGATCAAGCCCCAGGCCCGCGTGCTGGCGAACGACCGCGGCATGGACTGCGTCGTCCTCGACTACGACGCCATGCGCGGCATCGAGGACGACAAGCTCCGCCTGTTCTAGCGGCGGTGCGGGGGCGCGGCCAGGAGCCGCGCCCCGCGCTCCGTCAGGGCGTCGGCGTATCCGTCGGGGTCGGCGTCGGGGTCGGCGTGGGAGTCGGCGTCGGCGTGGCGGTCGCGGTCTCCGTCGGGGGCACCGGCGGCGGGACCGGGTTCGTGGGGCCCGTGGACGAAGGCGCCGTCGAAGGCTTGCGCGTGGTGGACTTCTTCGGCGACGGCGTGGCGCTCGGCTCCTGCGCGCCCGGGGACGAGGTGCCCGGCTCCGGCGAAGGACCGGTCCCGTCCGTGCCCGGATCGGTCGGCGTCGTGCCCGTGGCCCCCGTCTTCGGGGTCGCCGAGACGCCCGGCCCCTGGGCCGGCGGCTGCGTCTCGTCGGACGCCATCGCGAGGGCGACCACGGTGCCCAGCACCACCACCGTCAGCGCCCCGGCCGCGGCCAGGAGCAGCGGCTTGCGGGTGGCCCGGGGCTTCGGCCGGTGCTCCACCGGCGGCCGCTCGTCCGGCTCGGGCGTCAGGGGGAAGGCGTCCTCGAACACCTCGGCCAGGGTCGTGGGCGAGGTCGACCCGATGGGGACCACCGCCGGCACCACCGTGGTGACCGCTTCCGAGTCCTCCGGTCCGGCGGGAGTCAAGCCGGGCACCGGGGTGACTCGAGTCTTCGGCGACGCGGGGGTCAGCGGCGACAGCGGAGCCGTCGTGGCCGCCGGGGTCACCGTGCTCGCCCCGGGCGCCGTGCCCGCGCCCGTGGTCTTGCTCAGGCCGGCCGCTGCCTTGCCCTGGCCGCTCGCGGGGCCCTGGCCGCTCGCGGCGGCCGGAGTGCCGGACGCGGCCGGCGGGGCCAGCCGCAGCGGCGGCGACACGTGGACTTCCGCCGCCTCGCGGTCGGTGACCAGGGCCAGCGCCCGTCGTCCCGCCACGGTGCCCCGCTTGTCGGCCAGCGCGCCGCGCAGCCCGATCGAGGCCTCCAGCTCGGCCCGCGCCCGCTCCAGGCGTCCCTCGCACAGGGCCAGTACGCCGAGTTCGTGGTGGAAGTACGCCTGCTCGGCGACCTCCCCCGCCTTGCGCGCGGCCTCCGCGCCGGAGCGCAGCACCCGCTCCCAGGCCTCCCAGTGCAGCGAGGCGGCGAACGCGGGGGCCGCCGTACGGGCCAGCAGCACGGCCGCCACCACGTCGGCACCGGCCAGCGCGGCCAGTACCGCGTCGGCCTCCGCCGCGACCCGGTCCGGGGTCACCGAGGTGTGGCCGGTCCACCAGGCGTAGTGCCGGGCGGCCGTACGGGCCCCCTCGGCCGCGGTGTCCCCGTACCCGACCTCCTCCAGCTGCCGTGCGACCCCGGCGGCCAGCCGGTAGCGCGTTCCGACGGGGCTCAGCAGCCCGCAGTCGAGGAGTTCCCCGACCGCCGTGTCGGCGTGCGTGTCCCCGACCAGTGCCGGCAGGTGCGCGTGGTGCGGCAGCTCGCCGCCCAGCGCGCAGGCGATCCGCAGTGCGGCCCGCGCCGACTCGCTGACCCGCGAGGCGAGCAGTTCGGCGGGGGCGGCGCCCTCGGCGAGCGTCGGCAGCGGTACGAAGACGGTGTCGCGCGGCCGTTCCTCGAAGACGCCGGGCTCCTCGTCCTCGTCCTCGGCGCCGGACCGGTTCAGCTCGTCGCGCCGGCGCAGCAGGGCCGCGGCCTGGACGAAGCGCAGCGGCAGCCCCTCGGAGGCGAAGCGCAGGTCCTGCGCCCAGGCGGTCTCCTCCTCGTCGAGGACCCGTCCGGTGCCCGCTTCGAGCAGGGCCACGCAGTCGGCGGCGCTCAGCCCGCCGAGGAAGACCTCTTCGAGGTGCGAGTCCTCGGACGGGGCCCGGGTGTCGGGGGTGGCGGCCAGCAGGTAGGCGCACTCCGGGGTGGCCCGCAGCAGTTCGTCGAGGGCGGGGCCGCCCATGTCGAGGTCGTCGAGGAGGACGACGGCGCCGATCTCGCGGACGCGGGCGAGGAGTTCGCCGCGTTCGGGGCGCTCGGTCGTGGCCTCGTAGACGGTGGCGTACAGCGCGTGGAGTATCTCTCCGGGCTGCTGGTGCCCGTACCCGCTGAGCCGTACGACCCCGTCGGGGGCTATGTCGGCGCAGTCCTCGGCCACGGCGTCGAGCAGCACCGAGCGCCCGGATCCGGGCGGCCCGGTCAGCCGTACGGAGCGGCCGCGCGCGAGGAGGCGTACGAGGCGCTCGCGCTCCTCCTGGCGGCCCAGCAGCATCCGCCCGGCCGGGGAGCCCGGCGCCACGGGGGGCCGCGCCGCGGCGGCCCTGGAGGCGCGGGCGGCGGGCGTGCGCCTGGCCGGGAGGGGGGCCGCCTCACCGCCGGGGCGGTGCGTCGGCTCGATCTCGCTGCCGTCGACGGGGTTCACCGTGAGGGTGAAGTCGCCGGTGGTGAGCCTCACCACTCGTGCGGGCCGTTCCGCCGGATCGGCCTGTCCTTGTGTGCGGTCCATGACCAAGTCCCCCGATCGCGCCGTGCGCCGTCGTACCGCCCGGCCACACGCCGCTGTCGCTACTGGTCCGGTTTCCGCCCGAACCCTAGACCGTGCCCGGCGGCGCGGGAACCGCCGGGGTGCCTTCACCACCGGACCGTTACGTTTCCGCAGGAAATGTCGCGGGACATCTCGGGCGGATCAGACGCGCGGCAGGGATTCCGCTTCCAGGCCGCCCTCGATCGCGAGGATGCGGTGCAGGCGCGTGGCGACGAGCAGCCGCTGCATCTGCGGCGGCACTCCGCGCAGGACGAGCCGCCGGCCGGTCCGGCCGGCCCGGCGGTGGGCGCCCATGATCACGCCGAGGCCGGTCGCATCCCAGGAGTCGAGCCCGGTGAGGTCCAGCACGAGGTCGCCGTGACCGTCGTCGAGGGCGGTGTGCAGGACCGTACGGGCGTCCGCCGCGCTGCGCACGTCGAGGCGACCCCCGACAGCGAGTTCGGCGTGGTCGCCCCTGATGTGCATGTGTACTCCCGGCAGTGCGGTACTGCGTACGTATGGTCCGACTGGTCCGTGGTCGGCAACTCTCACTGCAACTGACTGCCCCAGGGGCAGGGAAGTTGCCGACCGTGAGCGAACCGATACCTAATTCACCCCGTAGGGTGCAGGTTTTCGAACAGACGATCAGTGCTTGTAGAAGCCCTGCCCGCTCTTGCGGCCGATGTCGCCGGCGTCCACCATGCGGCGCATCAGCTCCGGCGGCGCGAACTTCTCGTCCTGCGACTCGGTGTAGATGTTGCTGGTGGCGTGCAGCAGGATGTCGA
This sequence comes from Streptomyces sp. NPDC054956, assembly GCF_053609185.1. Lineage (NCBI taxonomy): Bacteria > Bacillati > Actinomycetota > Actinomycetes > Kitasatosporales > Streptomycetaceae > Streptomyces > Streptomyces sp. NPDC054956. Next base: position 30,887 of record NZ_JBSGXB010000015.1, read on the forward strand.
CGCCGGTGAGGTCCGCGGTGGCCAGCGGGCCCATCGCGTGCCCGAAGCCGAGCTTGCAGGCGATGTCGATGTCCTCGGCGGACGCCACGCCCGATTCGTACAGCTTCGCGGCTTCGACGACGAGCGCGGAGATCAGACGGGTCGTCACGAAACCGGCGACGTCACGGTTGACCACGATGCAGGTCTTGCCGACGGACTCGGCGAACGCCCGCGTGGTGGCCAGGGTTTCGTCGCTCGTCTTGTAGCCGCGCACGAGCTCGCACAGCTGCATCATCGGGACGGGCGAGAAGAAGTGCGCGCCGACGACCCGCTCCGGACGCTCCGTCACGGCCGCGATCTTGGTGATCGGGATGGCGGAGGTGTTGGAGGCGAGGATCGCGTCCTCGCGCACGAGCTTGTCGAGCGTGCGGAAGATCTCGTGCTTGACCTCGAGCTTCTCGAAGACGGCCTCGACGACGATGTCGACGTCGGACACGGCGTCGAGATCGGTGGTCGTCGTGATCCGCGCGAGCGCGGCCTCGGCGTCCTCGGCGCTCATCTTGCCCTTGGAGACGAACTTGTCGTACGAGGCCTTGATCCCGTCGGTGCCGCGGGTCAGGGCGGCATCGGTGACATCGCGCAGTACGACGTCCCAACCCGCCTGAGCGGAGACCTGCGCGATTCCGGAACCCATCAGTCCGGCACCGATGACGGCGAGCTTCCCAGCCACTGCACACCCCACGCTTTCCATACGGCACGGCCTCAATACGGCCTCGTTCGTTCTCCGGCGGAGACTAGCGCCCGCGAGGGCCGTGGTGACCGCGAAGTAACACGCGTCACGTCTCAGATGACGGACATCACACCGGGACGGCCCAGCAGTACGACAGAGGGCCTCAGTTGGCCCGCACTAGGCTGACGGCATGGTGAACCTCACGCGCATCTACACCCGCACCGGCGACAAGGGCACGACCGCGCTCGGCGACATGAGCCGGACCGCCAAGACCGATCTGCGGATCTCCGCCTACGCCGACGCCAACGAGGCCAACGCGGCCATCGGCACGGCGATCGCCCTCGGCTCGCTGCCCGCCGATGTCGTGAAGGTCCTGGTACGGGTGCAGAACGACCTCTTCGACGTGGGCGCGGACCTCTGCACCCCGGTCGCGGAGAACCCGGAGTACCCGCCGCTGCGCGTCGAGCAGTTCTACGTCGACAAGCTGGAGGCGGACTGCGACCACTTCAACGAGGCGCTGGAGAAGCTCCGCAGCTTCATCCTCCCCGGCGGCACCCCCGGCGCGGCCCTCCTCCACCAGGCCTGCACGGTGGTGCGCCGCGCCGAGCGCTCCACGTGGGCGGCGCTGGAGGTGCACGGAGAGGTGATGAACCCGCTGACGGCCACCTACCTCAACCGCCTCTCCGACCTCCTCTTCATCCTGGCCCGCACGGCCAACAAGGAGGTCGGCGACGTCCTGTGGGTCCCGGGCGGCGACCGCTGACACCCGCCTACCGGTCCTGGAGCCCGGCCTTCGCGGGGGCCCGCTTCGGCCACACCGTGTACGTGAGGGCGATCAGGGCGTGGATGCCGGTCATCCGCAGCGCCGTGAGCTGCCAGCCCCGCAGCGAGCCGGTGTCCCCCGAACCGCCGACGTACCAGATCGCGGCCTGCAGCAGGCCGGCCGCGACGGCGGCCGCGAGCACGGTCCGGGCGACCAGCTTCCACTCGTGGAGGGCCCGCGCCGTGCCGTATCCGGCGCCGGCCGGCTTCGGGCCTCCGGCCAGCCGGTGCGCCGCGTGGCCGTCGAGCCAGCGGACCGTGTAGTGCCCGTAGGCCACCGTGTAGCCGATGTACAGCGCGGCCAGCCCGTGCTTCCAGTCCGGCTCGGCGCCGCCGCGCAGGTCCACCGCGGTGGCGGCCAGCAGTACGAGCTCCAGCACGGGCTCGCACAACAGGACGGCCGCGCCGGTCCTCGGCATCTTCGCGAGGTAGCGCAGGGCCAGGCCGCCGGTCAGCAGGACCCAGAAGCCGACCTCACAGGCGATGATCAGGGTGACGAGCACGGGGGTCTCCGTTCCTGCGGCGGTGGGATGCCTCCAGCCTCCCGCCCGATCCGCCCCGGTTCCTCGTCGCCGGTGACGAAAGTCCCGGAGGCGGCACTGCATCCTTCGATGTACCGCGCCTCGGCCCCGATGGCGATGTCCGCCCCCGCCGCACCCTGTTGGATGGGCTCGTGACCCCCAAGATCCCGCCCCCGCACCGCGACGACGTCCTCCTCGCCGTGATCAGCGTGGCCGCGGGCCTGCTCCTGTGGTCCCTCGGCGTGTACAGCTCCCCCTCCCGCAACCTGCTCCCCGACTGGGCGGCGCTGGTTCCCCTCGCCGCGCTCGGTGCGATGGAGCTGCTGCGGCGCAGCGCGCCCCGGGTGACCCTGGCCGTCGGCACCGCCGGGGTGATCGCCGACCAGTTCACCGTGGGAAATCTGGCCACGGTCCTGATCTTCACGGACCTGATGTACTCGGCCGTCGTCTACGGCAGGCCCGCCATGGCCCGCCGCCTCCCGGTGACCACCGGCCTGATCACCATCGCCGTCACCATCGCCTCCGTGGCCTGGCTGCGCACCCCGCAGGCCCTGATGATCGGCGTGATCACCGGCATCGTGAGCTTCGGCCCCGCCCTGACCGGCGCCACCCTGCGCAACCACCGCGAGGCCGCCGAGGCCGCCCGGCTGCGCGCGGAACAGACCGCGCTGCTGGCCGAGATGGACCGGAAGCAGGCGGTGGTCGCCGAGCGCGCCCGGATGGCCCGCGAACTGCACGACATGGTGGCCAACCACCTCTCCGCCATCGCCATCCACTCCACCGCCGCGCTCTCCATCGACTCCCCCGCCACCAGCCGCGAGGCGCTCGGGGTGATCCGGGAGAACAGCGTGCAGGGGCTGGCCGAAATGCGCCGGTTGATCGGGCTGCTCCGGGACGCGGGCGCGGGGGCCGAGGCCGTCGCCGTGCCCTCCCTCGACGGCCTGGAGAACCTGCTGGAGCAGGCCCGCGCCTCCGGGGCCGCGAGCGGGCTGGAGTTCGTACTCCTCGACGAGCGGCCCCCGCCGCCGCCCGGGGAGCCGCTGCCGGCGCCGGTGGAGCTGGCCGCGTACCGGATCGTCCAGGAGTCGCTGACCAACGCCCTCAAGCACGCCGTCCCGGGCACGGTCACCGTCCGGCTGACCCACGAGCCCGCCGGAGGGGGAATGCTGACCGTCGCGGTCGATTCGCCCTACGGCGAGCGCCCCGGCCCCCGCGCCCCCGGTTCCGGGGCCGGGCTGATCGGCATGCGGGAGCGGACGGAGCTGCTCGGCGGGGAGTTCCGGGCGGGGGCCGAGGAGTCGGTGTGGCGGGTGCGCGCGGCGCTGCCCGCACGGGAGAGGGCGGTACGGGCATGACGTTCAGCGTGGTCGTGGCGGAGGACCAGAGCGCGGTCCGGGCCGGGCTGGTGATGATCCTGCGCAGCGCGGGCGACATCGAGGTGGTGGGCGAGGCCGCCGACGGGGAGGAGGCGGTGCGCCTGGCCCGGGAGCTGCGGCCGGACCTGGTGCTCATGGACGTGCAGATGCCGCGTCTGGACGGGGTCTCGGCGACCCGCCAGGTGGTCGCGGAGGGCCTCGCGGACGTCCTGGTGCTGACCACGTTCGACCTGGACGAGTACGTCTTCGGGGCGCTGCGCGCCGGCGCGTCCGGGTTCCTGCTGAAGGACGCGGACGCGGCGGAGCTGATCGCGGCGGTACGGACGGTCGCGCGCGGGGAGGGCCTGATCGCACCGGCGGTGACCCGTCGGCTGATCGCGGAGTTCGCGGCCCCGAAGCCCGTACGGGCGCCCGTGCCGGCGGCGGTGGACTCGCTGACCCGGCGCGAGCGCGAGGTGCTGGGGTGCCTGGGCGAGGGCTTGTCGAACGCGGAGATCGCGGCGCGCCTGGAGATGGCGGAGGCCACGGCGAAGACGCACGTCAGCCGGGTGCTGGCCAAACTGGAGCTGCGCAGTCGGCTCCAAGCGGCGGTGCTGGCCCAGGAGTTGGGCCTGTAGCGGGAATCCGGCCGGAAATGAGTCCGGGGATTTCCCATGAGGTCTGGACCTCTTGACGGTTGGTCCAGACCTTTCTACCCTCACGGCAACTGTGGTGAGCGTGCCATGACAAGACGTCATGCGGGGCGCGCTCACGGGCGGCGCAGGTCCCACCCCCATGCCGCGGCCGTCCCCACGGCCGCGGCGGACCTCGGAGGAGCACCCTTGAGCACAGCACCCCCACGACGCGCACCGCTGTTTCGAAGAGTCGCGGCCGCCCTGGCCGTCCTCACCCTGCCCGTCGCCGGACTCGTGGCCCTCGCCGGCCCCGCCGAGGCAGCCGCCTCCGCGACCGCGACGTACACCAAGGTCTCCGACTGGGGCTCCGGCTTCGAGGGCAAGTGGACGGTGAAGAACACCGGCACGACCACCCTCAGCAGCTGGACCGTGGAGTGGGACTACCCGGCCGGCACCGCCGTCACCTCCGCCTGGGACGCCACCGTCACCAGCTCCGGCACCCACTGGACCGGCAAGAACGTCGGCTGGAACGGCACCCTCGCCCCCGGCGCCACCATCAGCTTCGGCTTCAACGGCACGGGCTCCGGCGCCCCCAGCGGCTGCAAGGTCAACGGCGGCAGCTGCGACGGCGGCACCACACCCACCGACAACCCGCCCAGCGCCCCCGGCACCCCCACGGCCAGCGGCGTCACCGACACCGGCGTGACCCTCGGCTGGGCCGCGGCCACCGACGACAAGGGCGTCAAGAACTACGACGTCTACCGCGGCGGCGTCAAGATCGCCACGGTCACCAGCCCCTCCTACACCGACTCGGGCCTGACCAAGGGCACCACGTACACCTACGCGGTCACCGCCCGCGACACCATCGACCAGACCGGGCCCTCCTCCGGCTCCGTCTCGGTGACCACCACCGGCGGCACCAACCCGCCCGACCCGGGCGCCGCCGTCAAGCTCGGCTACTTCACCGACTGGGGCGTCTACCAGCGCAACTACCACGTGAAGAACCTGGTCACCTCCGGCAGCGCCGCGAAGATCACGCACATCAACTACGCCTTCGGCAACGTCCAGGGCGGCAAGTGCACGATCGGTGACGCCTACGCCGACTACCAGAAGACCTACGACGCCTCCTCCAGCGTCTCCGGTGTCGCCGACACCTGGGACCAGCCGGTCGCGGGCAACTTCAACCAGCTGCGCCAGCTGAAGAAGAAGTACCCGAACATCAAGGTCCTGTACTCCTTCGGCGGCTGGACCTGGTCCGGCGGCTTCGGCCAGGCCGCGGCCAACCCGGCCGCCTTCGCCCAGTCCTGCTACGACCTGGTCGAGGACCCGCGCTGGGCCGACGTCTTCGACGGCATCGACATCGACTGGGAGTACCCGAACGCCTGCGGCCTGTCCTGCGACACCAGCGGGGCCGCGGCCTTCAAGAACCTGATGTCGGCGCTGCGCGCCAAGTTCGGCGGCAGCAACCTGGTCACCGCCGCGATCTCCGCCGACGGCTCCAACGGGGGCAAGCTCGACCTGGCCGACTACGCGGGCGCGGCCCAGTACGTCGACTTCTACAACGTCATGACGTACGACTTCTTCGGCGCGTGGGACGCCAAGGGCCCGACCGCCCCGCACTCCCCGCTCACCTCGTACACCGGCATCCCGATCGCCGGGTTCAACTCCGAGGCCGCCATCACCAAGCTCAAGGGCAAGGGCATCGCCGGCTCCAAGCTCAACCTCGGCATCGGCTTCTACGGCCGCGGCTGGACCGGCGTCACCCAGGCCACGCCCGGCGGCACCGCCACCGGACCGGCCCCGGGCACGTACGAGCAGGGCATCGAGGACTACAAGGTGCTCAAGACCAGCTGCCCGTCGACCGGCACCGTCGCCGGCACGGCGTACGCCAAGTGCGGCAGCAACTGGTGGAGCTACGACACCCCCGCCACCATCGCCGGGAAGATGACCTGGGTGAAGCAGCAGGGCCTCAAGGGCGCCTTCTTCTGGGAGTTCAGCGGCGACACCACGAACGGCGAACTCGCCACCGCGATCCACACCGGCCTTCAGTAGGCTCCGCGCACACGGCCTCTGAACGACACCGGTGAAAGACGAAGCCGGGGAGACGGGTCCGCCCCCGTCTCCCCGGCTTCTTCACGTCTGAAATCGATCAGGCCACGTTCACCCTCTGGCCGGGAGGCGCCGCCTCGAGCCAGGCCAGGAAACCGGTCAGCGCGTCCTCGCTCATCGCCAGCTCGAGGCGGGTGCCCCGGTGCACGCAGCCGAGTACGACGGCGTCGGAGAGCAGGGCCAGCTCCTCCTCGCCCTCGGGCGCACGGCGGGCGATGACCTCGATGGAGGCCCGCTCCAGCAGCCGGCGCGGCCGCGGGGAGTAGCTGAAGACGCGGAACCAGTCGATGCGGTCACCGCTGTAGCGCGCGACCCCGTACACCCAGCCCTTGCCGGAGACGTCGGGTTCCTCGGCGACGCCCCAGCGCAGGCTGCAGTCGAAGGTCCCGCCGGAGCGCTGGATCAGCCTGCGGCGCAGCCCGAAGACAAACAGCCCGATCACCACCAGGGCCACTACGGACAGGCCGCTCACAAGCAGAGCGAGGAGCATCTTTCACCGACCTCCTCGCTCATCGAAAACCTCAACCGACGGAGCTCCTACCAGACGGAGTCTGGGGGCGACCTGCATCGCCTCAGCCGCGACCCGGTCCGAAAAATTCCGGAACAGGCCGCGGCTGAGGTTTGAAACTCTTACCAGTACCGGGGCTCAGCGCCCCGAAACCGCGCGCAGCCGGACATCGGCGCGACGTTCGGCGGCCCCATCGGTCTCCGACTTCGCGCGCTCCAGTGCCCGCTCCGCCCGCTCGACGTCGATCTCGTCGGCAAGCTCGGCGATCTCGGCCAGCAGGGACAGCTTGTTGTCCGCGAACGAGATGAATCCGCCGTGCACCGCGGCGACAACAGTGTTGCCCTCGCTGGTACGGATGGTCACCGGGCCCGATTCCAGCACACCGAGAAGCGGCTGGTGACCGGGCATGACGCCGATGTCGCCGGACGTGGTGCGGGCGACAACCAGGGTGGCCTCGCCGGACCAGACACTACGGTCCGCCGCGACCATCTCGACGTGCAGCTCAGCAGCCAAGGTGGCTCCTCGGGTCACCACCCGGCGGGAAAGCCGGGTGTTGGGTCAAATTCTAATGGGCGTGGGGAGAGGGACGGGACACACCCGTCCCTCTCCGTCAATCAGCTGTGCTCAGGGACGAGCGCGGCTTCAGGAGACGCCCAGCTCCTTGGCGTTGGCCTTGAGGTCCTCAATGCCACCGCACAGGAAGAACGCCTGCTCGGGGAAGTGGTCGTAGTCGCCGTCGCAGATCGCGTTGAACGCGGTGATCGACTCGTCGAGCGGAACGTCCGAACCGTCCACGCCGGTGAACTGCTTGGCGACGTGGGTGTTCTGCGACAGGAAGCGCTCGACACGACGGGCACGGTGGACAACGAGCTTGTCCTCCTCGCCCAGCTCGTCGATACCGAGGATCGCGATGATGTCCTGGAGGTCCTTGTACTTCTGCAGGATCCCCTTGACGCGCATCGCCGTGGCGTAGTGGTCCGCCGCGATGTACCGCGGGTCGAGGATGCGGGACGTCGAGTCCAGCGGGTCCACGGCCGGGTAGATGCCCTTCTCGGAGATCGGACGGGAAAGAACCGTCGTCGCGTCGAGGTGGGCGAAGGTGGTGGCCGGCGCCGGGTCGGTCAGGTCGTCCGCGGGGACGTAGATCGCCTGCATCGAGGTGATCGAGTGACCGCGGGTCGAGGTGATGCGCTCCTGCAGCAGACCCATCTCGTCAGCCAGGTTCGGCTGGTAACCCACGGCGGACGGCATGCGGCCCAGAAGGGTCGACACCTCCGAACCGGCCTGGGTGTAACGGAAGATGTTGTCGATGAAGAAGAGCACGTCCTGCTTCTGAACATCGCGGAAGTACTCCGCCATGGTCAGACCGGCGAGCGCGACGCGAAGACGGGTGCCCGGGGGCTCGTCCATCTGGCCGAAGACAAGCGCCGTCTTGTCGATGACGCCCGAGTCGGCCATTTCCTCGATGAGGTCGTTGCCCTCACGGGTACGCTCACCGACGCCCGCGAAGACCGACACACCGTCGTGGTTGTTGGCGACGCGGTAGATCATTTCCTGGATCAGAACGGTCTTGCCGACACCGGCACCACCGAACAGACCGATCTTTCCACCCTTGACGTACGGGGTGAGAAGGTCGATGACCTTGACGCCGGTCTCGAACATCTCGGTCTTCGACTCGAGCTCGTCGAAGCGAGGGGCCTTGCGGTGGATCGGCCAGCGCTCGGTGACGTTGGCGTTCTCCTCCGGGTAGTTCAGCACCTCACCGAGGGTGTTGAACACCTTGCCCTTGGTGAAGTCACCGACGGGGACGGTGATGCCCTCGCCCGTGTCGGTCACCGGGGCCTGGCGGACCAGACCGTCGGTGGGCTGCATGGAGATGGTGCGGACCAGGCCGTCACCCAGGTGCTGGGCGACTTCCAGGGTCAGCGTCTTGAGCGCGCCGTCCTCGGCCGGGTCGGCGACCTGGACCTTCAGCGCGTTGTAGATCTCGGGCATCGCGTCGACGGGGAACTCCACGTCGACGACCGGGCCGATGACCCGGGCGACGCGGCCCGTGGCGGCGGCCGTCTCAACAGTGGTCGTCATTACTTGTCACTCCCCGCGGTCGCGTCTGCCATGGCGCTGGCGCCACCGACGATCTCGCTGATTTCCTGGGTGATTTCGGCCTGGCGGGCCGCGTTGGCAAGCCGGGAGAGGCTCTTGATGAGATCCCCGGCGTTGTCGGTGGCCGACTTCATCGCGCGGCGGCGGGCGGCGTGCTCGGAAGCGGCCGACTGCAGCAGTGCGTTGTAGATGCGGCTTTCGACGTAGCGCGGCAGAAGGGCGTCGAGGACGTCCTCCGCCGACGGCTCGAAGTCGAACAGCGGAAGGATCTCGCCCTTCGCGCCGGTCTCCTCCACAGCCTGGTCGAGGCTGAGCGGCAGCATCCGGCCGTCCACCGCGTTCTGCGTCATCATCGACACGAATTCCGTGAAGACGATGTGCAGCTCGTCGACGCCGCCCTCGGCCGTGTCCTTCTGGATGGCCTCGATCAGCGGCACCGCGACGCGCTTGGCGTCGGAGTAGGCCGGGCTGTCGGTGAAGCCGGTCCACGACCCCGCGACCTTGCGCTCGCGGAAGCCGAAGTAGGCCACACCCTTACGGCCGACGATGTAGGTGTCGACCTCCTTGCCCTCGCCGCGCAGCCGCTCGGTGAGCCGCTCCGCCTGCTTGATGGCGTTGGAGGAGTAGCCGCCGGCCAGACCGCGGTCGCTCGTGATGAGCACGATCGCGGCGCGAACCGGCGCCTCGACCTCCGAGGTCAGGGCGTGCTTGGTGTTCGAACCGGTCGCCACCGCGGTCACCGCACGGGTGAGCTCGGTCGCGTACGGCATCGACGCCGCCACCTTGCGCTGCGCCTTGACGATGCGCGAGGCGGCGATCATCTCCATCGCCTTGGTGATCTTCTTGGTCGCCGTGATGGCACGGATGCGACGCTTGTAGACCCGGAGCTGCGCTCCCATGAGTCAGGTCCCTTCCGTCGTCACTTGGAGACGTTGACGGCCGGCACGTCCTCGCCCAGGAGCTTGCCGTCCGAGGTCTCGAACTGGCGCTTGAAGCCGGCGATGGCGTCAGCGATCGACGTCAGGGTGTCGTCCGACATCTTGCCGCCGTCGGCGATGGAGGTCAGGAGGTCCTTGCGCTCGCGGCGCAGGTGCTCCAGCAGCTCCGACTCGAAGCGACGGATGTCGTTGACCGGGACGTCGTCCATCTTGCCGGTGGTGCCGGCCCAGACGGAGACGACCTGCTCCTCGACGGGCATCGGCTGGTACTGGCCCTGCTTCAGCAGCTCGACCAGACGCTTGCCGCGCTCCAGCGAGGCCTTCGACGCGGCGTCCAGGTCGGAACCGAAGGCGGCGAACGCCTCCAGCTCGCGGTACTGGGCCAGGTCGAGGCGCAGACGGCCGGAGACCTGCTTCATGGCCTTGTGCTGGGCCGAGCCACCGACGCGGGAGACCGAGATACCGACGTTCAGCGCCGGGCGCTGGCCCGCGTTGAACAGGTCGGACTCGAGGAAGCACTGACCGTCGGTGATGGAGATGACGTTGGTCGGGATGAACGCCGACACGTCGTTCGCCTTGGTCTCGACGATCGGCAGACCGGTCATCGAACCGGCACCCATGTCGTCGGAGAGCTTCGCGCAGCGCTCCAGCAGACGGGAGTGCAAGTAGAAGACGTCGCCCGGGTAGGCCTCGCGGCCCGGCGGGCGGCGCAGCAGCAGCGACACGGCGCGGTAGGCGTCGGCCTGCTTCGACAGGTCGTCGAAGATGATCAGGACGTGCTTGCCGGCGTACATCCAGTGCTGGCCGATGGCGGAACCGGTGTACGGCGCCAGGTACTTGAAGCCGGCCGGGTCGGACGCCGGGGCGGCGACGATCGTCGTGTACTCGAGCGCGCCGGCGTCTTCCAGGGCGCCGCGAACGGACGCGATGGTCGAGCCCTTCTGGCCGATGGCGACGTAGATGCAGCGGACCTGCTTGTTCACGTCGCCCGAGCGCCAGTTGTCGCGCTGGTTGATGATCGTGTCGACGGCAAGAGCGGTCTTGCCGGTCTGACGGTCACCGATGATCAGCTGACGCTGACCACGGCCGACCGGGACCATCGCGTCGATCGCCTTGTAGCCGGTCTGCATCGGCTCGTGGACCGACTTGCGGACCATGACGCCGGGGGCCTGCAGCTCGAGGGCGCGGCGGCCCTCGGTCGCGATCTCGCCGAGGCCGTCGATCGGGTTGCCGAGCGGGTCGACAACGCGGCCGAGGTAGCCCTCGCCGACGCCGACGGAGAGCACCTCACCGGTGCGCTGCACCGGCTGGCCCTCCTCGATACCGCTGAACTCGCCGAGGACGACCGCACCGATCTCGCGCTCCTCGAGGTTGAGGGCGAGACCGAGGGTGCCGTCCTCGAACTTCAGCAGCTCGTTCGCCATGGCGGAGGGCAGGCCCTCCACCTTCGCGATGCCGTCGCCGGCAACGCTGACCGTTCCGACCTCCTCGCGCGAGGCCGCGTCCGGCTGGTACGACTGGACAAAGTTCTCCAGTGCGTCCCGGATCTCCTCCGGCCGGATCGTGAGCTCCGCCATCTGGGTTCCCTGCTCTCCTTGTTGGGCCTGAAGCTTCTTAGGGGTCTGGGGGCGACCCCCAGGAATCTTCTGCAAGTTCTGCACGGCCCAACCGGGCCGCTAGGAATGCTTTTGTTCTATTGGTGGCTGGTCAGCCGGCCATGCGGCGGGACGCCTCTTCGATGCGGTCCGCGATGGTGCCGTCGATGACCTCGTCGCCGACCCGCACCACGATCCCGCCGAGGACCGTGGGGTCCACGTCGAGGTTCAGGTGCATCGGGCGGCCGTACAGCTTGGCCAGCACCGCGCCGAGACGCTGCTTCTGCACGTCGCTGAGCGGAACCGCGCTGGTCACGGTGGCGACCCGGCGGCCACGGCGCTCGGCGGCGAGCGTGGAGAGGGACTCCAGTCCCGCTTCCAGGCTACGTCCACGCGGGTGCGTGACGAGACGCGTGACGAGACGCTCGGTGACCGCGTTCGCCTTGCCGCCGAGCAGGCTGCGCAGCAGCTGGCTCTTGGCGGCGGCGGTCGCGGACCGGTCGGTCAGCGCGGCGCGCAGCTCGGTGTTCGAGGCGACGATCCGGCCGAACCGGAACAGCTCGTCCTCGACGTCGTCGAGGGAGTCGCCGCTCTGGGCCGCCGAGAGGTCGGCGGTGGCCGCCAGCTCCTCGAGCGAGTCCACCAGGTCGCGGGACTGCGACCAGCGGGACCGGACCATGCCGGACACCAGGTCGAGGGTTTCCCCGCCCACCTGGCCGCCCAGGAGGCGACCGGCCAGCTCGGCCTTGGCCTCGCCGGACTGCGCCGGGTCGGTGATGACCCGACGCAGCGAGACCTCACGGTCGAGCAGCGCGGTGACGGCCGCCAGCTCGCCGGCGAGCTTCGCCGCGTCGACGGACGTGTTGTCCGTCAGCGCGTCGAGACGCTCGCGGGCGGTGGCCAGCGCGTCGCGGCTCGCTCCGTTCATCGGGCCGCCTCGGCCTTCTCCTCGAGCTCGCTGAGGAAGCGGTCGATCGTGCGGCTCTGCCGGGCGTGGTCCTCGAGGGACTCGCCGACGAGCTTTCCGGCCAGGTCGGTGGCGAGCTTGCCCACGTCCTGACGGAGCGCCTGAGAGGCGGCCTTGCGGTCGGCCGCGATCTGGGCGTGGCCGGCAGCGATGATCTCCTCACGCTGCCGCTGGCCCTCTGCGCGCAGTTCTTCCTTGAGCGCAGTGCCCTGCTCCAGCGCGTCCTGGCGCAGGCGCGCGGCCTCGTGCCGGGCTTCGGCGAGCTGGGCCTTGTACTGCTCCAGGACGCTCTGGGCCTCGGTCTGAGCGGCTTCAGCCTTTTCGATACCGCCTTCGATCGCCGCGTGGCGCTCGTCCAGAACCTTGTTGATGTTCGGGAGGAGCTTCTTCGCGAGGAAACCGAAGACGATGACGAAGGCGATCAGACCGATGACGAGCTCGGGGATCGGCGGGACGAGGGGGTTACCCGGCTCCTCGGCCGCGAGAACCAGGAGGTTCACATCAGTGCCTTTCGTCGATTCGGACTAGTCGTGGAGTTCGTCTTAGTAGACGAACGGCATGACCAGACCGATGAGGGCGAGCGCCTCACAGAAGGCGAAGCCGAGGATCTGGTTGGCGCGGATCAGACCGGCAGCCTCGGGCTGACGGGCGAGAGCCTGCGTGCCGTTACCGAAGATGATGCCGACGCCGACGCCGGGGCCGATGGCCGCGAGGCCGTAACCAACGGAGCTGAGGGAGCCGGTGACGCCTTCGGTGGCAGCAGCGAGGATCTGGGACATGCCAGTTCTTCCTTCTCTTTCATGGACCGGTGGGGGTTGGCCACCGGACGATTCGGGGGGTTTGCGGAGCGAACTCGCTCAGTGGTGCTCGGCGAGCGCGCCCTGCAGGAAGCTGCAGGCCAGGAGGACGAAGACGTACGCCTGGACAGCCTGGATGAAGAGTTCGAACGCGGTCATCACGACGACCATGACGAACGAGACGCCCGCGTAGGCGATGCCGATCCCGTTCAGCAGGTACCAGCTGGCGATGGTGAACAGCAGCAGCAGGGTGTGACCCGCGAACATGTTCGCGAACAGTCGGACCGCGTGGGTGAAGGGGCGGACGATGACGTTCGAGAAGAACTCGATCACCATGACCATCGGCAGGATCGGGCCGAGGGACTTGTCGTAGCCCGTGAGGTTCTTGAAGCCGCCCACGAAGCCGTGGCGCTTGAAGGTCACCGACATCCACATGACGTAGATGATCGCGGCGAGGCCGGCCGGGTACGCGATGACCGCGGTCACCGGGAACTGGGCAAGCGGCACGATCGACCACAGGTTCATGATCCAGACGAAGAAGAACGTCGCGACCATGAAGGGGACGTACTTCTCGCCTTCCTTCTTGCCGAGCGTCTCGTAGACGATGCCGCGGCGCACGAAGTCGTAGCCCGCCTCGGCGACCATCTGCAGCTTGCCCGGGACGACCTTCGGCTTCCGGAACGCGGCCCAGAAGAAGCCGACGATGATGATCGAGCCCAGCAGGGCGAGCAGCATCGTCTTGTTGAAGTACAGGCTGCTGTCACCGTCACCGAAGATCGGCTTGAACAGGAACGAGTACAGGGTCGGGCCCGGGAAGCCGCAGCCAGTGCCGTCTTCGAAATGACAGTTCAATTCGAAGGCGAGCGTCATGTCAGCAGCACTCACCGCAGGGCTCCTTCAGCGTGGCGCATAGGTACGGCAACCTCGTTGTGTCGGCGCGGCGTGCAGCCGCGGTTCGGCACTGGACAGGTATTACGGATGGTGGGGCGGCAGTCAGGCATCGAGCCTCGCGATGGAACAGGCGTCAGCTCAGATGCCCGCGCCCGCAATGCCGCAGTTGGAACCGGACGATAGCAGGATCTCGAACGCACACTTATTCCGGCCCTACCCCTCACGACTTCGGTCCCGAATTTTCGGGCTTGTCGCCCTTCATCGAGTCCGGTTCGACGTAGAGGATCTTGGCCTTCATGTGAGCACGCGCCTGTGCGCCGATCCACACGAGGGTGGTGGCGACGAGCGTGATCGCGAAGGCCTTGGGGTGGAACAGGGTGGTGTTCTTGAACACGGCGAGAAAGACGAAGAGCGCCAGGATCTGGGCCGTGTAGAGCATGAGCCCCATGGCCTGGAACAGGTGCGGCAGTGATTTCGCCGTGCGCTGCAGTACGAGGAACCCGATGCCCATGAACAGCATCACCACCACCGTCGCGACGACGGCGCCCACGGCCCCCTTGCCACCGACCACCAGCCCACTGATGACGGCGGCGAGAGCGCCGGCGACAGCCGTGGGTACGGCGGTTTGCAGGAGGGATCGGACGTCATCTGACCGCATGGCGGTTTGCTCCGCGTGGTGGTGGGGGCACGGGACTCGTACGGGACGAGCGTAAGCCCGGTCCGAGTGAGAGCCTCGGGCCAATGGACCGTCGCACTACGGTCCTTCGGCTCTGTCGCCGGGTTTAGTGAACGGTATCACAAAGTATTTGATGAGAGCTTTACCCGTGGGGTGTGCCGACTGTCACACATGAGAGTGACCCTGCGCGTGTGTGCGCGACAGGCAACCACCTTGCCTGATAAAGGGCGTTGATGTCCGACATGTGCGCGCGGCGTCAGCGCGAGGACTCCGCCTTACGCCGGTCGGGGAAGCGCGAACGGGGGCCTACCGCGGTCGCCCCGTTGACGCCCGCCACACCCGCCGCGATCGGCCGTACCGGCTCCGGCTCCACGGCGGAGGCGTCCTGCAGGGCGGCCTCGGCCGCCCGCTCCGCGTGCCGGTAGCGCGGCGGGACGAGGCGCTCCGCCCACCGGGGGGTCCGCGGGGTGAACCGCGGCAGCAGGAGCAGGAGCAGGCCCACGGCGCTCAGGCCGGCGATCGCGAGCACGATCCACATCGAGGTGGAGTGCACCGAGTACGCGACGGTGCCGAAGGCGATCAGCCCCGACCAGAAGTACATGATCAGCACCGCACGGCTGTGCGAGTGTCCGAGTTCCAGCAGCCGGTGGTGCAGGTGCCCGCGGTCCGCCGCGAACGGCGACTGGCCCTTCCAGGTGCGCCGTACGACGGCCAGGAGGAGGTCCGCCATCGGGATCGCGATGATCGTCAGGGGCAGGATCAGCGGGATGAAGACCGGCAGCATCGCGTGCGTCGCGTTGCGCTCGCCGCCCGCGAAGAGCGCCATCGCGTCCGGGTCCACCTGACCGCTGATGGAGATGGCGGCCGCGGCCAGCACCAGGCCGATGAGCATCGAGCCGGAGTCGCCCATGAAGATCCGGGCGGGGTGCATGTTGTGCGGCAGGAAGCCGAGGCACATGCCCATCAGGATCGCCGCGAAGAGCGTCGCGGGCGCGGCCGCCTCGATCCCGTAGCCGAACCAGATCCGGTACGAGTAGAGGAAGAACGCGCAGGACGCGATGCAGACCATGCCGGCGGCGAGGCCGTCGAGGCCGTCCACGAAGTTCACCGCGTTGATGGTGATCACGACGAGGGCCACGGTGAGCAGGTTGCCCTGCCAGGGGGTGAGCGCGACCGTCCCGATCCACGGGACCGGGATCCACAGGATGGTCAGACCCTGCATGCACATCACGCCGGCGGAGATCATCTGCGCGCCGAGCTTGATCAGGGCGTCGAGCTCGAACTTGTCGTCGAGCACGCCGACCAGCCAGATCAGGGCCGCTCCGGAGAGCAGGGCCCGCGGCTCGTTCGACAGCTCGAAGACGCCGTTGAGGTTCTGCAGGTGGTCGGCGACCAGCAGGCCCGCGCACAGGCCGCCGAACATCGCGATGCCGCCGAGCCGCGGAGTGGGCTCGCGGTGCACGTCGCGGGCGCGGATCTCGGGCATCGCACCGACCGCGATCGCGAACTTCCGCACGGGCCCGGTGAGCAGGTAGGTCACCGCGACCGTGACGCAAAGCGTCAGCAGATATTCACGCACGGGCTGCCCCAGATGTATCGCCGGCCATCTCAGCCCCACACACTAGCTGCGATGTACTCGCTGTCGGGGACGCAAGGGGGCGGTATCCCGGTTGCGGTACGTCGCTCTTGCCCCTCTTAAGCCCCATACGGTGGAAAACCGACCACCAGCTCGTTGACGTCCCTACGGATCTTCGTGGGCTCCCCGCCCGCCAGCGCGGCCGTGAACAGTTCCGCGATCCGGGCCATCTGCGCCTCGCCCATGCCCTGCGTGGTCACGGCCGCGGTGCCCAGGCGGATGCCGCGCTGGTCCCCGTACGGAAGGGCGCAGGTGTCCAGCACCATCCCGGCGGCGGCGAGCCGGCCCCGGGCGTTCACTCCGTCGAGGCCGAGCGGCGCGGGGTCCGCGGTGATCAGGTGGGTGTCGGTGCCGCCGGTGGTGAGGGCGAAGCCGTGTGCGGCGAGCGCGTCCGCCAGGGCCCGGGCATTGGCGACCACCCGGTGCGCGTACGAGGTGAAGGAGGGACCAGCGGCCTCGCCGAAGGCCACCGCCTTGGCGGCGATGGTGTGCATCTGGGCCCCGCCCTGGGTGAACGGGAACACCGCCCGGTCGATCCGCTCCGCGAACTCGGCGCCGCACAGGATCATCCCGCCGCGCGGGCCACGGAGGACCTTGTGGGTGGTGGCGCAGACGATGTCGGCGTACGGCACCGGGCTGGGCGCGGCCCCGCCGGCCACCAGGCCGATGGGGTGGGCGGCGTCGACGATCAGGAAGGCGCCGACCTCGTCGGCGATCTCCCGGAAGACGGAGTACTCCGGATGCCTCGGATAGGAGATGGACCCGCACACGATGGCCTTGGGTCGGTGCGCGTGGGCGAGCTCCTGCACCTGGTGGTAGTCGATGAGCCCGGTCTCGGCGTCCACCCCGTACCCGACGAAGTCGAACCAGCGGCCGGAGAAGTTCGCGGGCGAACCGTGGGTGAGGTGTCCGCCGAAGGGGAGCCCCATGGCCAGCACGGTGTCGCCGGGCCGCAGCAGGGCGGCGTACGCGGCCAGTACGGCGGCCGATCCGGAGTGCGGCTGCACGTTGGCGTGCTCGGCCCCGAAGAGGGCGCGGGCCCGCTCGACGGCGATCCGCTCGGCGAGGTCGGCGTACTCGCAGCCGCCGTGGTGGCGGGCGCCGGGGTACCCCTCGGCGTACTTGTTGGCGAGCGCGGACCCGAGCGCGGCGAGCACGGCGGGCGAGGTGAAGTTCTCGGCGGCGATGAGCTGGAGCGAACCCGCCTGCCGCTGCGCCTCCCCGGCGAGCACGTCCGCCATCTGCGGGTCCTGCTGCCGCAGCAGGTCCGTGGGCTCGGTGATGACGCTCATGGCGCGACTCCAGGGGGTACCGCGAACCGGGTACAAGCCACTGTAGGCCGCCCCCACCCGTCCCGCCTCGCGGAGGCCCGCCGGCGTTTGGGGGCGCGGGGGGTCCGGGGGCGGCGCCCCCGACAACGGCGCCGCAGGTCAGCGGGAAGCGGTGACGCCCGTCAGGGCCGTGACGACCGGGTCCAGCGCCTGGTTGATCTCGTCGCCGATCGAGCGGAAGAAGGTGATCGGCGCCCCGTACGGGTCGTACACCTCGTCCGCGTCCGGCGACGGCGCGAGCAGCCAGCCCCGCAGAGCCGCGGCAGCCCGAACCAGCGCCCGCGCCCGCTCCGCCATCCCGTCGTCGAGCGGCGGCAGCGTCGCGGGGTCTATCGCCCGGACCAGCCGGGTGAACTCCTTCAGCGTGAAGGTCCGCAGCCCCGCCGAGTGCCCCATCGAGATGACCTGCGCCCGGTGGTCGCGGGTTGCGGTCAGCACCAGGTCCGCCCGTATGACGTGCTCGTCCAGCAGCTCCCGCCCGGTGAACCCCGACGCGTCCGCCCCGAAGTCCGCCAGCACGGCCGCCGCGTTGGCCTCCATGGGCGCGCCCTCGTGGCCCCAGGTGCCCGCGCTCTCCACGATCAGGTCACCCGTGACGAGCCCGCCGAGCCGGTGCGACAGCGCATGCCGCGTCAGCCGCTCGGTGATGGGCGAGCGGCACACGTTGCCGGTGCTGACGTGGAGTATGCGGAAGGTGCTGTCCCCGGCTATGCCACGCCCCTCAGGGCTCACGGGGCCACCTCAAGGTCGGGTACGACCTCCCGCAGCTGCTCGGCGGTCAGCGCGCCCTCGCGGAGCAGGACGGGAACCTTCCCCGTGACGTCGACGATCGACGACGGCAGGGTGCTCGGGGTCGGACCGCCGTCCAGGTACACGGAGACGGAGTCGCCGAGCATCTCGCGCGCCGCGTCGCAGTCCTCCGGCGCCGGGTGCCCGGTCAGGTTCGCCGAGGACACCGCCATCGGACCGACCTCGGTCAGCAGCTCGATCGCGACGGGGTGCAGGGGCATGCGTACGGCCACGGTCCCGCGGGTCTCCCCCAGGTCCCACGCCAGCGAGGGCTGGTGCTTGGCGACGAGGGTCAGACCGCCCGGCCAGAAGGCGTCGACGAGCTCCCACGCCTGCTCGGAGAAGTCCGTGACCAGACCGTGCAGGGTGTTCGGGGAGCCGATGAGGACCGGGGTGGGCATGTTGCGGCCGCGCCCCTTGGCGGCGAGCAGGTCGCCGACGGCCTCCGCGCTGAAGGCGTCCGCGCCGATCCCGTACAGGGTGTCGGTGGGCAGCACGACGAGCTCGCCGCGGCGCACGGCGGAGGCGGCTTCACGCAGGCCCGTCTTGCGGTCCGTCGCGTCGTTGCAGTCGTATCGCCGGGCCATCAGCGGGCCTCCTCGTGCAGCAGGGGGGTGGCGGGAATCCTCGCGCGGGCTGTGCCGGCCATGGCGGCGCCGGTCACGGCAGGGCCTTGCGGGCGGTCGCGAAGCGGGGGCGGTTGTTCAGGTCGGGGTGGTCGGCTGCGTCGGCCCAGCCCCGCTCCTCGGCGAAGATCCACGGGACCTGTCCGCCCTGGGTGTCGGCGTGCTCGATGACCACGATGCCGCCGGGCCGCAGCAGGCGGTGGGCCGTGCGCTCGATGCCGCGGATGGTGTCGAGGCCGTCCTCGCCGGAGAACAGCGCCATCTCGGGGTCGTGGTCCCGGGCCTCGGGGGCCACGTACTCCCACTCGGTGAGCGGGATGTACGGCGGGTTGGAGATGACCAGGTCGACCTGTCCGTCCAGCTCGGGCAGGGCGCTGAGCGCGTTGCCCTGGTGGACGGTGACCCGGGAGCCCTCGGCGTTCTTACGGGTCCACTGCAGGGCGTCCTCGGACAGCTCGACGGCGTGCACGCGCGAGCGCGGGACCTCCTGCGCCATGGCGAGCGCGATGGCGCCCGACCCGGTGCACAGGTCCACGATCAGCGGCTCGACCACGTCCATCGCCCGGACGGCCTGTATGGCCCAGTCCACGACCGATTCGGTCTCGGGCCGGGGCACGAAGACCCCGGGCCCGACCTGGAGCTCCAGGTAGCGGAAGAAGGCACGGCCGGTGATGTGCTGGAGCGGCTCGCGCGCCTCGCGGCGGGCGACGGCTTCCCAGTAGCGGGCGTCGAAGTCCGCGTCCTTGACGTGGTGCAGTTCCCCCCGCTTGACGCCGTGCACGTAGGCCGCGAGCTCCTCCGCGTCGAAGCGCGGTGAGGGCACGCCGGCGGCGGCCAGCCGCTGGGTGGCCTGGGCCACCTCGGCAAGCAGCAAGTTCACGCTGGTCCTCCGGGCTGCTGTCGTACGGGGGGTGGTGCGGGGGGTCCTGCCGGGTACTGCGGGTGATGCCTGCGGGTGCTGCCTACGCGGGTGGTGCGCCGGGACTCAGTGCGCGGCCGCGAGCTTGGCGGCGGAGTCCGTGTCGACGCAGGCCTGGATGACCGGGTCGAGGTCACCGTCGAGCACCTGGTCCAAGTTGTACGCCTTGAAGCCCGTCCGGTGGTCCGAGATCCGGTTTTCCGGGTAGTTGTACGTACGGATCTTCTCGGAGCGGTCGACCGAGCGCACCTGGCTGCGGCGCACGTCGGAGGCCTCCTGCTCGGCGGCCTCCTGGGCGGCGGCCAGCAGGCGCGAGCGCAGGATGCGCATCGCCTGCTCCTTGTTCTGGAGCTGGCTCTTCTCGTTCTGGCAGGAGGCGACCACACCGGTCGGCAGGTGCGTGATGCGCACCGCGGAGTCGGTGGTGTTGACGGACTGGCCGCCGGGGCCCGAGGAGCGGTACACGTCGATGCGGAGGTCGTTCATGTTGATCTCGACCTCGACCTCCTCGGCTTCCGGGGTGACGAGCACGCCGGCGGCGGAGGTGTGGATGCGGCCCTGCGACTCGGTGGCCGGCACGCGCTGCACGCGGTGCACGCCGCCCTCGTACTTCAGGCGGGCCCAGACGCCCTGGCCGGGCTCGGTCGCGCCGTTGCCGCCCTTGGTGCGGACGGAGACCTGGACGTCCTTGTAGCCGCCGAGCTCGGACTCGGTGGCGTCGATGATCTCGGTCTTCCAGCCCACGCGCTCGGCGTAGCGCAGGTACATGCGCAGCAGGTCGCCGGCGAACAGGGCCGACTCGTCGCCGCCCGCGCCCGCCTTGACCTCGAGGAGCACGTCCTTGTCGTCGCTGGGGTCGCGCGGGACGAGCAGCAGGCGGAGCTTCTCGGTGAGCTCTTCGCGCTGTGCGCTCAGTTCCTTGACCTCGGCGGCGAAGTCCGGGTCGTCGGCCGCGAACTCCTTCGCGGTCTCGATGTCCTCGGCGGACTGCTTCCAGGCGCGGAAGGTCGCCACGATCGGGGTCAGCTCCGCGTAGCGCTTGTTCAGCTTGCGCGCGTTGGCCTGATCCGAGTGGACCGAAGGGTCGGCGAGCTTCTTCTCAAGATCGGCGTGCTCGCCGATCAGTTCCTCGACCGCCTCGAACATCGGGGGCTCCTGAAAGTGAAAGTGAAGAAAAGGGCTGCGGGACGCGAAAGGCGCCGGTCCGACTGCCCCCGTAGCAACAGGGTGCAGCCGGAATCCGGCGCCGGAGGCTCGCTACTTCTGCGCAGCCTTGCCGAAGCGGGCCTCGAAGCGGGCCACACGGCCACCGGTGTCGAGGATCTTCTGCTTGCCCGTGTAGAACGGGTGGCACTCGGAGCAGACCTCGGCACGGATGGTGCCTTCGGTCAGGGTGCTACGAGTGGTGAACGACGCGCCACAGGTGCAGCTGACCTGGGTCTCGACGTACTCGGGGTGAACATCGCGCTTCAAGGTGTCTCCTAGATTCGGGAGGGCGCCGGGTCGCAGGAGCCGAATTGCGCGCTGCGTGAACCGGGGCCGACAGACCAGTCTGCCAGGACCGGGCTGCCTGTCAAAATTCTGAGGACGCCTCCCTCAACGGAGGGGGGCCGCCATCTATTCCGCACCCGGGCGGCACCCCGCTGAGCAGGGCGTATGCCACTCCGTGCCCGTGGGCCCACCGGGCTTGCCGGGCGCCGGCGGATCCGTCCGCGCACGGTACTAGCGGACGACCGAGCCGGCCGTGCCCTTGTCGCCGGCCGAGTTCGCCGTGGCCTCGGCGGGGATGTCCCGGTCGGCCAGCAGGGCGTCCCAGACCATCTTGGACTCCGCGGCGAGCGGGACGACGCGGTTGGGGTCGCGGAGGTCACCGGTCACCGGCAGGGTGATCATCTGCATGTTCTCCGGGCCGATGCCCTGGAGGCCCTGGGCGAAGCCCATGAGGGATTTGACGTCGCCCAGCGCCTTGTCGGTGGTGAGCGCCTTGGTGGCGGTGTCGGCGAGGTCCAGCAGCCGCTTGGGGTTGTCGAAGACGCCGATGCCCGTGACCTGCTTGATCAGGGCCTTGATGAAGGCCTGCTGGAGCTGTATTCGCCCGAGGTCGCCGCCGTCGCCCACGCCGTGGCGGGTGCGGACCAGGCCGAGGGCCTGCTCTCCGTTGAGCTTGTTGGTGCCGGCCGCCAGATCGAGGTGGCTGTACGGGTCCTTGATCGACTTGGTGGTCGTCACCTCGACGCCGCCGAGGTTGTCGATGATCTTCTTGAACCCGGTGAAGTCGACCTCGAGGTAGTGGTCCATGCGGATCCCCGACATCTTCTCCACGGTCGCGACCGCGCAGGCGGCCCCGCCGACCGTGTAGGACTCGTTGAACATCTGGCGCGTGCCGCCCGGGTCGGTCTTGCCGTTCGCCGTCTTGCACGCGGGCCGGGTCACCAGGGTGTCGCGGGGTATCGATATGACGCTCGCCCTGGTGTGGCCCTCGTTCAGGTGGACGATCATCGCGGTGTCGGAGCGGGCGGAGCCGCCGTCGTCCTGGCCGTACTCCCCGTTGGCGCCGCCGCGGGAGTCCGATCCGAGGACGAGGATGTCCATCGAGCCGTTGTCCACGTCCTGCGGGCGGTCCTTGCCGAGCGCGGCGTCGATGTCGACGGTCTTCAGGTTGCCGTTGAGCTTGAAGTAGAACCAGCCGAGCCCCGCCCCGCCCAGCAGGACGACGGCCGCGGCCGTCCACGCGGCGATGACGACGGCCCTGCGGCGCCCGGCCGGTTTGCGCCGGCGGCGGCCCGCGGCGGCCCTTCGGCCCCGGCCCCTGCTGTCCTGGCTCATGCTTCCTCTGCCTGCCCGTCTGCTCGCTGCGACTACCCACGCCCTCTGACACAGACGGCCCCAAGCCCTCCAGGGTTCCACGCTCCACACCACATCGGAACCATTCGGAAGAATCGGACCAGAGGGGATGAACGCGGCGTCATGCCGCCCTTACCTGGGGTTTCCGGGAGGTCGCGAGGTGACGTACGGGGTCCCGGACGGGTACGGAATGTGACGAAGGCCACGAGCGCGGCCGGAAAACGCGACCG
>NZ_JBSGXB010000016.1:0-52971 GCF_053609185.1 Streptomyces sp. NPDC054956
ACCCGCAGTTCGGGGATGAGCTGGACGTGGGTGCGGCCCCAACCCATGGACCGGTTGGTGCCTACGGTCAGCGCGCATCCGTCCTGGCACGGCGGTGAGGCGGCCGTCCTCGATGGTGTAGATCGCGCCGCAGCGCGATTTGCACAGGGTGCAGAAACCGTGCTTCTCCTCAGCCATCACCAGGACCTCCGAACCTGCCGAGCCGTGCCGCGTGGCCACCCCTCCATTGGACGCCCCTCCGATCGATCATTTCCGTGCCAGTGGTCCTCGGATCGATGGCCGCAGGTCCCTGCCTCCGGTACGAAGGTCACGACATCGGGCGCGGCGGGCGGCGGCGAAACGCATCGGGGGCTGTCAGACCCTCGGCGTACCGTTTCGATCACTGGTACGGGCAGCACGGACGGGGGAATTCCATGGGCGACTACCTGCAGACGATCGTCGACGTGGACGCGACGGCCGAGGAGGCCGGGGCGTTCGCGGAGCGTGTGGTGGCGTGGCTGGTCGCCGAGGAGATCGTGCTCCCGGAGCTCACCCACCCCGGGTACGGCCAGCCGGTGTACCTGGCGGGGCCACGGTCCTCGCGGGTGACGGACGAGCGGGACCTGCCGGCCTGGGACGGGCTGGCCGTCGTGACCGGCCGTACCGTCTTCTTCGGCTGCTTGGGTTCCGACGGGGCACCGATCTGTCCCCGCTGTACGGAGGCGATCGGCGACGAGCTGTGGGCGCAGCCCGAGGGCGTATTCGATCTCTTCGCCGCAGCGATGGAGACCTGGCACGGCACGGGAGCGGCCGAAGTCCGGTGCCCGGCGTGCGATCGCCCGTCCCCTCTGACCGAGTGGGAGTGGGAGGAGAACCGCCTGGCCTTCGCCTCCCTGGGCTTCGAGTTCCGCAACGGCCCGCGGCTCCGCCCGGAGTTCATCGCGGAGGTGGGCCGGGTGCTGGGGCACCGGATACGCCTGCTCGAAGGGAAGATCTAGGTAGACCTCGTCCCGCCGGCGAAGGCCTCGATGGCCCGGCCGGTCATGGCGACCACGGTGGAGCCTTCCCGTGCCTCCGCGGGAAGGTGGCCGCGGTCCTCCTCCCTGCGCAGGATCACGGGCCGGTCCATCAGGGTCACGCTCGCCTC
Organism: Streptomyces sp. NPDC054956; assembly: GCF_053609185.1. Classification (NCBI taxonomy): domain Bacteria; kingdom Bacillati; phylum Actinomycetota; class Actinomycetes; order Kitasatosporales; family Streptomycetaceae; genus Streptomyces; species Streptomyces sp. NPDC054956. Next base: position 1,127 of record NZ_JBSGXB010000016.1, read on the forward strand.
CAGACGGTCGACGAGCTCGGCGAGGATGTCGAAGAACTGTCCGGGCGGAAAGCGGTTCACGGCCAGGCAGACGTCGTTGACGTCCACCTCGAACTCGTGACCGTCGGCGGCCCGGAGCAGTACGCCGTCCCGCAAGTCCGCGCCGGCGGCGACGATGTACGGCTCCAGGACCTCGCGCACCACGTCCATGTCGAAGGGCTCCGGCTCCCCGTCCCGGTACCGGAGCACGAACATGCAGCGGCTCATGCCCGCTCCTGGGTCACTGCGGTGTCGCCCGCGATCGGCTCGCACGTCGCGGTGCCGGACCGCCGAGGTAGGGACATCGCGCCAGGCTAACCGAGCCGAGCCGCCGCCCGCCCCGCGCCCGTCGGTCAGCTCTTGTCGCAGAGCGCGGTGAGCAGGGTGACGCTCCGGTCGACGCCGCCGCCGCTTCCGCTCCCGCTGCCGGCCATGGCGTCGAGGTCCTTCACTCCGAGGTCGTTGACCTCGACGAAGGCGGCCCGGCCGTCGGTGGTGGCCGCGGCGATGGTCTGGTAGCCGGGCCAGATGCCGTAGTGGCCCCAGGCTTCGCCTCCGCAGGGAAGGGAGAACTTGTCCAGGCCGAGGCCGTAGTTCGGGGCGGTGCTGCCCGGGGCGTTGTTGGGGACGAGCATCTGGGCCAGTTGCGCCGGGGGCACCACCTGGCCGGCCATGAGCGCCTGGAAGAAGCGGGTGGCATCGGCTCCGCTGGTGACCAGGCCGCCGCCGGAGAGCCCGATGCTCGGCTCGACCCGCTCGGTGATGTCGACCCAGATCAGACCCAGGTCGAGGTTGCCGCGCACGTGGCCCGGGGGCAGGCTCGGGTCACCCGGTGCGGGGAGGTAGGTGTTGGTCAGGCCGAGCGGGGTGATGATCCGGGAGTTGACCGCCTGGCCGTACGTGGTGCCGGTGGCCTTCTCGATGACCATGCCGAGCAGCATGTAGTTGGTGCCGGAGTAGTGCCAGCCCGTTCCCGGGGCGAAGTACGCCGGCTTCGAGAGTCCCCAGGAGACCAGCTCGGCCAGGGTGTGCGTCCTGTTCTGCTGGACGACCATGTAGTCCCACAGATCGGCCTGCTTCGCTTCGAGGTAGTCGAAGATCCCGCTGGTGTGGTTGAGCAGCTGGCGGACGGTGACGGTGTTCCCGTCGTAGCCGTTGCCCCGCACCACGCCCGGCAGGTACGTCTCGACGGAGGCGTCGAGGTCGACCTTCCCCTCGGCGACCAGTTGCATGACGACGGCGGCGGTGAACGATTTGGTCAGGCTGCCGACCCGCACCTTGTGGTCCGGGCCGAAGGGCAGGTTCTGGTTGATCGCCCGAGTGCCGCTGGACACGCTCCACAGGCCGTCGCCGTCGCGGACGACGGCTCCCGAGCCCGGGGCTCCGTGACTGGTCCTGAGCGTGTCGATCGCCGTTTGGGTCGCCGCGTGCGAAGCCGCGGGCGCGGGCTCGACGGCGGTGGCGGCCGAGGTGCCGAACGCGGTCACCGACATGGACACCGTCACCGCGAGACCCGTCGCCAGCAGGGCCGACCTGATTCCCGATCGTGTGAGCACTTGGATCCCCATCCCCTGAGAAGTCACGTCCCCGGCCCCGCCGTTGGGCTGCGGACCGGCCGGACTATAGATCACGGGGGAAGAGTTGCCCATGGCCACTCGTCGCCGGACGGAACTCTTAGGCCACCGCGTCCGGACGCTCCGGACGCCCCTCCGGCCCCGCGCCCCGCGCGCAAGCTTTCCGGTCTGTTCACCCCCGCGTGACTTGCATCTTCCCGGCGGGGAGGGGTGCGGCCGGTCGAATGGCGTTCAAGAGGTCTGGACCATCTCGGACGCGCCAAACCCGTGGCTCATTCCATCTGTTGATCGTCCTGCAATAATTGGTCTATACCTTTGACGCTATGGTGGCCACCTGACACGGGCGCACAAAAACAGCCGTGGGGGGCTTTATGACCTTTCATCATCTTCCGCAACCACCTTCCGACGAAGAGCTCTACTGGTACTTCGGCCCGCAACGACGCTGGGTCCTCATCAGCACCTCGCTCGCCTTCGTCTTCACCGCCGCGACCATGTTCACCTTCGCGCTGCGGACCCCGGCCCTGTGGGCCTTCCTCGCCGTCCTCGGGCTCAACGTCGTCGCCCTCACCCTCTCCTCGGTGAACAGCCTGCGCCAGCGCCGGCTGACCCGGCCCTCGCACGAAGTGCTCGTACACGCCTGGCAGCCCGCCCGACTGCCCACCGTGGACCTGTACTTGCCGACCTGCGGCGAACCGCTGCCCGTCCTGGCCAACGCCTACCGCGCCGTCGCGGACGTCGACTGGCCCGGCGCGCTGACCACGTGGGTACTGGACGACGCCGACCGGCCCGAAGTCGCCGCGCTGGCGGCCTCGTACGGCTACGAGTACGTCGTCCGCCCGGACCGGGGGCACCTCAAGAAGGCCGGCAACCTCAACCACGCGCTGACCCTGAGCGGCGCCGAGTTCATCGCCATCCTCGACGCCGACTTCGCGCCCCGGCCGGACTTCCTGCGCCACCTCGTCCCGTACCTGGCCGACCCGGCCGTCGGCATCGTCCAGAGCCCGCAGTGCTTCGACACCGACGAGACCATGGACTGGATCCAGCGGGCCGCGGGCTCCGCCCAGGAGTGGTTCTTCCGCTGGATCCAGCCGTCCCGGGACGCGAGCGACGCCGCCATCTGCTGCGGCAGCAACGCCGTCTACCGGCGCCGCGCCATCGACATGGCCGGCGGCTTCGCCCGGCTCGACCACAGCGAGGACCTGTACACCGGCCTCGCCCTCCACGAACAGGGCTTCCGCACCCTGTACGTACCGGTGCTGGTCGCCAAGGGCACCTCCCCCGACCGCGTCACCTCGTTCGTCAACCAGCAGTACCGCTGGGCGATGGGCAACCTCCACCTCCTCGGCACCCCCGTCCTGCGCCGGATGGGCGCGCCCTGGCGGATGAGGCTGTGCTTCTACGAGGGCATCGTCGGGTACCTGGCCGCCGCCGTGAACACCTTCGCGGCGCCGCTGCCGCCCCTGGTGATGATGTTCTGGTACCCGGACCACATCCGGCCCTGGCACGTCCTGCCGCTGCTCGCCCCGCTGTGGCTCTGGCACGTGCTGCTGCCGCGGATCAGCAGGACCCGATGGCGGATCGAGGTGATCCGCGCGAACGTCCTGACGAGCGTCGCGGCCGCCACCGCCTTCCTGCACACGCTGCGCGGCCGCAGCGCCGACTGGGTGCCCACCGGCATCCGGAGCTCCGCCGCTTCCGGCGGGATGGCCCGCCGGGTGGTGGGGGTCTCGCTGCTCTGGCTCGTCCTCTCCAACGGCGCGGCCGCCGCGGGCCTGGCGCTGGCCGTGGCCCGCAACGGCTGGGAGCCCAACTGGGGCCTGCTCCTGTACTTCCTGGTGCAGTGCCAGATCAACGGCCCCCTGATCCGCGACCTGATCACCGAGCTGCGGCCGGCGGCGCCCTCCGGGCGTGCGGCCGGCTCCGGCGAGGCCGCTCCCGGCACCGCCCGACTGCGGGCCCTCGTAAGGGTGTTGCCGCTCCCCCGCACCGGCATGCTGCCCCGCCGCTGGCCCGAGACCCTCGCCGTCTCGGCCGTCCTCCTGCTTACCGGCCTGCTGGCATCCGGGTGGGTCAACCCGATGCTTCCCTGGCTGAGTTGAAAGGCTTCACCACCATGCCGTTCCCCTTGGCACCCGGCCCGCGCCGCGATCTGACGCGCGCGGCCGCACCGCCGCCCGGACCCCCGGCGTCCCCGTCGGGCTCGGGCGGCGAGTCCGGGCCCAGCCCGCACCGCTCCGCCTTCCGCCCCGACATCGAGGGGCTGCGCGCCGTCGCCGTCCTCGCGGTCCTCGCCTTCCACGCCGGGATTCCCGGGCTGGCGGGCGGATTCGTCGGCGTGGACGTCTTCTTCGTCGTCTCGGGCTATCTCATCACCGGCCTCCTCGTCCGGGAGGCGATCACCACGGGCCGGATCGGGCTCCTGGACTTCTTCTCCCGGCGGGCGCGCAGGCTTCTGCCGTCCGCCGCCGTCGTCCTCGGCGCGGTGGCCCTGGCCGGAGCCTGGCTGACCGTTCCGCTGCGCCGCGCCGACCTGGAGCACGACGTGGTCGCGGCGGCGCTATCCGCCGCCAACTGGCGGTTCGTCGCCCAGCGGACCGACTACCTGGCCGCCGGGCACGACCAGAGCCCGCTGCTGCACTTCTGGTCCCTGGCCGTGGAGGAGCAGTTCTACCTCCTGTGGGCGCCGCTGCTGGCCCTGATCGTGCTCGGCGCGGCCCGGGCCTCGCGGCGCGGGCGCGCCGTACGGTCCGCCGTCGCCCTCGTCGCCGTACCGCTGGTCCTCGCTTCGTTCGCGCTGTCCCTGCACTGGACGGACCACTCGGCCTCGCTCGCCTACCTCGCGACGCCCTCGCGGGTCTGGCAGTTCGGCGTCGGCGCGCTGCTCGCCCTGCTGCCCTGGCACCTCATGCGCGGCCCCCGGCCGCTGCGGCTGCTGTGCGGCTGGGCCGGTGGCGCGGCGATCGTCTGGTGCGTCGTGTCGTACGACGCCTCGACCCCCTACCCCGGCTACGCGGCCCTGGTGCCGACGCTGGCCACCGCCGCCGTGATCCTCGCCGCGATACCCGGCCGGGGCGAGCGCGACGCGATGGGCGCCCACGGGGTCGGCCGGCTGCTGGCGGGCCGCGCACCGCGTGCGGTGGGGCGGCTCTCCTACAACCTGTACCTGTGGCACTGGCCGGTGCTCGTCCTGGCCGAGGCCCGCTTCGGCAGCCAGGGCTGGCCGGTGAAGACGGCGCTCACACTGGCCGCCGTACTGCCGGCCTACGCCACCATGCGCTGGGTCGAGCGGCCGCTGCGCCGCAGCCGTACCGTCTCCGAACTCCCGCGCCGAGGACTGTCGGTGGGCGTCACGGCCATCGTGCTGCCCGTCGTCCTCGCGCTCGTGGTGGGCACCACGACGCTGAACCTGCTGGGTCCGGCCGCGCCCGTGGAGATGAACGGACTGCCCCCGGGCGCCGCTTCCGGCCCCCACCTGCTCGCCCGGACCGCCGGGGCGCCCCTCGAGGACGGCCCCGTGGTGCCCGGACCGGCCCAGGCACGCAAGGACTTCCCGCCGGACGGGGCCTGCGAGGTCGCCCCGGCCGTCACCCGCAGCCCGGACTGCCTGTTCGGCGCGGTGGACAGCCCGGACCGGATCGTGCTGCTCGGCGACTCGCACGCCGGCCAGTGGTTCTCGGCGGCGCTGGCCATGGCCTCACAACGGGGTTGGGCGCTCCAGGAGTTCGTGAAGCAGGGCTGCCCGCTGCCCGAACTGGCCGTGGACAACCCCCAGCTCGGCCGCGCCTACCGGGAGTGCGACACCTGGCGGGCCGACACCCTGGACCGGCTGCGGCAGGGGCCGAAGCCCCGTCTCATCGTGATCGCCTCGCTCAACCGCTACAGCGCGGACTCCGAACTCCTGGCCGCGGGCTGGGAGAAGACCCTCGCACCGCTGCGGGCGATCGGCGCGCCGATCGTCTACATCGAGGACACCCCCGTGCCCGGCACGGACGTCCCCGCCTGCGTCTCCGGCAGCCCCGAGGCGCCGGCCGCCTGCGCGTTCGACCGGGCGAAGGCCCGACAGCCCGATCCGCTGGCACGGAAGATCGCCTCCGGCGCGCTGCCCGGCGTACTCGGCGTCAGCGTGAACCCGGTCCTGTGCCCGGGCGACGGCCCGACCTGCCCGGCCGTACTGGACCGCATCCTGCTCTACCGGGACGACTCCCACCTGACCAATGTCGCGGCCGTCGTCCTGACCCCCCGGCTCGAACGGCTGCTCACGGAAGCGGGGGCCCTACCCCCGGTGGGCGCGCCCGGGGCGGCGGGGTGGACCCAGCTGCTGCGCGAGGACTTCGACGGTCCCGCGGGCAGCCGTCCGTCCGCCGCCAACTGGCTCCACGACACCGGTACGTGCTATCCCGGCTGCCCGGCACCCCAGTGGGGCACGGGCGAGATCGAGACCATGACCGACTCGACCGACAACGTCCGCCTCGACGGCAAGGGGGCACTGGAGATCGTCCCCACCCGCACGGACGGCCGGTGGAGCTCGGGGCGGATCGAGACCCGGCGCTCGGACTTCGCGGCGCCTCCCGGCGGGACCCTGCGCATCGAGGCCTCCATCGCCCTGCCCGACGTGACCGGCGCGAAGGCGGCGGGCTACTGGCCGGCGTTCTGGACCCTCGGCGCTCCGCTGCGCGACGGGTACACGGGCTGGCCCGGCATCGGGGAACTCGACGTCATGGAGTCCGTCAACGGACGGGACACCGTCTTCGCGACCATGCACTGCGGGGTCCTCGCGGGCGGCCCGTGCCAGGAGCCGACGGGGCTGACCTCGGGCCCGAAGCCGTGCGACGGCTGCCGCGCGGGCTTCCACTCGTACGCCGTCGAGGTCGACCTCGCACCCGGCGCCGAGGAGGTGCGCTGGTACCTGGACGGCCGCGTGCACCACCGGGTGGCCGCCTCCCGGATGGACCCGGACACCTGGAAGCGGGCGGTGGACCACGGACTGTTCGTGATCCTCAACGTGGCCATCGGCGGCAACCTGCCCCGGGCCGACGGCGCGGCCCCGGGCCCGGACACCGAACCGGGCCACCCGATGCGGGTCGACCACGTCACGGTCTCCACCCGGCCCGGATCCGCGTAGCCCGGCGGGCCGGTGCACCCCGACCGTCCGGCGGCCGCCCCCACCGCGGCCCGGACCCGTCGCGGCGCACCGGCCCGCCCCGGCGTGCTCAGCCCCGCCCGGCGCGTGAAGGGTGGGACAGTGGAGGCATGTGCGGCCGATACGCCTCCTCCCGGGCACCGAAAGACCTCGCGGGCCTCTTCGACGCCCACCTCGATCCCGACCGGGTCCTCGGGCCCTCCTGGAACGTCGCGCCCACCGACGAGGTGTGGGCGGTACTGGAGCGCGCCGCCCGGGACACCGGGGAGGTCCAGCGGCGGCTGCGGCCGGTGCGGTGGGGCCTGGTGCCGTCCTGGGCCAAGGATCCGGCGGTGGGTTCGCGGATGATCAACGCGAGGGTGGAGACCGTCCACGAGAAGCCGGCGTTCCGCCGGGCCCTGGCCAAACGCCGGTGCCTGCTGCCCGCGGACGGCTTCTACGAGTGGGTCGCCGTGCCGGCCACCGCGTCGGCCAAGGCCTACAAGCAGCCCTACTTCATCCGGCCCGAGAGCGGATCCGTCATGGCCATGGCCGGGCTGTACGAGTTCTGGCGCGACCCCTCCGTCACCGACCAGGACGATCCGGCGGCCTGGCTCACCACGGCGACGATCATCACCACCGAGGCCACCGACGCGGCCGGCCGCATCCACCCGCGGATGCCGCTCGCCCTCGGCCCGGACGACTACGAGGCCTGGCTCGACCCGTCCCACGAGGACACGACGGACCTCCGCGCCCTTTTGCACACCCCCGCCGACGGCCGGCTCACGGTGAACCCGGTGTCCACGGCCGTCAACAGCGTCCGCAACAACGGCCCCCACCTCGTCGACGCCGTCGCCGGCGCCTGACGAAGCGAGTCCCCTCGGCAGTCCGCCCGGCAGTCCGTTCGGAAGTTCGTACGAGAAGTTCCCGCGAGCCCGATCGGTTGTTCGGAGCATTCCGATCCGGTTCCGCATGACGATCCGGCATTCGCCGCCCACCGCGCGTCGGCCGCTGCGATGCTTCCGCCGGTACCACTGGGCCGTCGCCCTCGCGGCGGGCTCCCCGGGGTGCCGGCGAGCGGACGGCCCGCGCCGTGCGTACGGCCGAGCACGCGTGCGTGTGCGCGTACGTGCGGCCGTACGGGGCGGCCATCGCGCTCGTCGTGCTGGACCGTACGGCCGCGGTTTCCCAGGAGTCTTCGGCTCCGGCCGCCGCCGGACGGAGGCGAGAGGGGGGAGACTTCGATGTCTTCGACTGCTCTGTTAAACGGACCGCGCACCCGGTGGCGGCATCGGCTGCTGGCGGTGACCGCGTCCTCCGCGCTGGCCGCCGGCGGGCTGACGGTTCTCGCGGCCCCCGTATCCGCGGAAGGGGTCTGCGCCGCCCCCGTCGTGTCCGGTGCCACCACCACGATCACCTGCTCGGCGGGCGGTTCCGGGAGCGTCACCGTGCCCGACGCGGTCTCCAGCGGCGTGGTGACCCTCGACGGCGCGGGCGGCGGGAACGCCGCCGACGGCACCCCCGGCGGCAAGGGCGCGCACCTGGTCGCGACCCTGCCCGCCACGCCGGGGCAGACCTTCAACGTCACCGTCGGCAGACGGGGCGCCAACGCCACCGCGAGCGCGCAGTTCGGCGTGCCCGGATCCGGCGGCGCCCTCGTCGCGGTGACCACCGCCACCAACACCCCGCTGCTGACCGCCGGTTCGGGCGGCGGGGCGGGCGGCCCCGGCATCGGCTCCCCCGCCTACCCGGGAGCCGCCGGCGGTGACAGCGGCAGCGCGGGAGCCGACGGCAACGGCCTGGTGCCCGACGCGCAGGGCGGTACGGGCGGAGGCCCGGGCACCGCCTTCGCCGGCGGAGCCGCGGGGACCGGCGGCTACGGCACGGACAACGACGGCCCGAACGGCTCCCCGGGCTCCTACCCGAACGGCCTCGGGGGCGCCGCCGGCCAGGGCGTCTTCAGCCCGACGGGCGCGGGCGGGCGCGGCGGAGCCGGGTACGGCGGCGGCGGCCGGGGCGGCGCCGGCGGCAGATACGGCACCGTCGGTGGCGGCGGAGGAGGCGGGGGAGGCGGATCCAGCCTGGTCTCCGGCACGGTTCCCGGTTCACCCTCGACCCTGACCGAAGGGGCCAACGCCGGAGACGGCCGGATCGTGTTCGCCTTCACCCGCAACGCGCCCACGGTCACCGCCGTCAGCCCGAACACCGGGCTCGCGGCCGGCGGCACGGAGGTGACGGTCACCGGCACGAACCTGACGGGCGCCGCCCTCACGTTCGGCCCGGGGAACCCCGCGACCGGCGTCACCTGCACCGCGACCTCCTGCACCGCCACCTCACCGGCCGGGACCGGGACGGTCGACGTACAGGCCACCACGCCCGGCGGCACCAGCACACCGACCCCGGACGCCCGGTACTCCTACATTCCGCTGCCCGTGCTGACCTCGCTCAGCCCGGCCGTCGGCACCACGGACGGCGGTACGGTCGTCACCGTCAACGGCACCGGCCTGAGCGGCGCCACCGCGCTCACCTTCGGCCCCGGCAACCCGGCCACCGGACTCTCCTGCACCGCCACCGCGTGCACGGCCACCGCGCCCGCCCACGCCGCGGGTCCCGTGGACGTCCAGGTCACCACGCCCGGCGGCACCAGCGCCGTCGTCGGCGCGGGCCGGTACACCTACCAGCTCCCGCCCGCCGACATCGACGTCGACGTGACCGCGCAGCCGGGCCTGAGCCTGCTGGTCCCGTACATCACCTACACCCTCACCGCGCGCAACACCGGCCCCGGCACGGTCACCTCGGCCACGCTCACCGCGAGCCTGCCGGCGGGCGCGTCCGCCAACACCCTGTCCCCGGGATGCACCACGAGCGGGTCCACCGTGACCTGCGCCTACGGCTCCATCGCCAACGGCGGCAGCTCCGCCAAGACCTTCCGCGTACCGCTGCACCTGCTCTCGCTGGGCCGCGTATCGGTCACCGGCACCCGCACGGTGTCCGCTCCGACCGACCCCAACCCGCTCAACGACAGCGCGACCGCCACCTGCACGGTCGTCTCCGTCCTCCTGGTCACCTGCCCCTGACCCGCCCGGCGGGCACCCGGCACGACCGGTAGGCGGCCCGCCTCCAGGGACGTGAGTCTCACCCTTCACCGTAGGGTGAGACTCACGTCCGCCGACCGGGCTCCGGCGGCGGACCGTACGCCGGGGGTCTCCATCGGGTCGTCACGCAGCGCGGCGATCCGCTCCAGCGCTTCGGGGCCATCCGGCGCCCGGGCGATGCCCAGCAGCCGGGCGCTCTCCTCGCAGTCCCAGAGCGACTCGGTGTGGACGTGGTCCAGCCCGTCCGTGTCGATCGCGGCCAACGCCTCCAGGTAGGCGGCCCGTTCGTACGAATGCGGGGTGCTCAGCCAGAACCGGCGCAGGTACGGGACCGCTCCTGCGGCCTCCGGCCCGAAACGGGCCAGCCGCCGCGCCGTGGCGGAGGGGCCGCACCAGGCGCGGGCCTTCCACTGGCCGGCGAGTTCGGCCACGAGCACCGGGATCACCTCGGGGCCCAGGTGATCGGCGAGGACGTCCGAGCCGAGCCGGGCCAGCCACTGCCGCTCGTCGTTCGCCCAGCGGCGCGCGGCCGGGACGGCCGTGGCGCCGAGGCGGTCCACTGCCCTTCTGAGCCCGGGAAGAGGGCTCTCCCCGTCCGAGATGGCGAGCGAGGGCACCAGCGGGAGGAGTTCCTCCAGCGGTTCCCGGCGGCACAGCTCGCGCAGGGCGTCGACCCTGCCGTCGTCCAGCCAGGAATCGGCCCCCGGCCCGGCCAGCCGGTCGAGCAGTTCCGCGTCCGTGCGGCCGCTCAGATCGGGAAGGTCCCGGCCCGGACCGGGCCTGCGGACCTCGATGCCGAACCGGGTCCACGGCTCGGTGAACCCCGGCGGCTCGGGCTCCCCGCCGATCCGTGCCCGGGCGACCTCGCCCAGGTCCTCCCACCACTCCGGGGGCCAGCACCGGGAGACCGACTCCAGTACGCCGACCCAGTGCGCGCCCTCGCGGATATGGGAGCGCAGGGCTTCGCGGGACTCTTCGCAGCCGGCGAGGGCGAGCAGCTCCAGCACGTCCGCCGCCCGCTCGCACCGGCTCTCGTCCCCGGCAAGCAACTGCACCACCGGCGTCGGCGAAAGCCTCAAGTCTCGGACCAGCGCTGCGAGATAGCGGGCGCGGGCGTCGAACCCGTCCCAGCGCCAGTCGCGCCCGATCCCGTCGTACACGAAGGGCGCGGCCGCCCGGGGATCCCTCAGGGCCCGTACGGCGCCCAGTCCGCGCCCCCGTTGGAGGAGGCCCTCGACCGTGCCGATGGAGACGTAGTGGGCGGAGGGGATCGCTTCTTCACCGGTCATCACCCGGCACCCTGCCCGAGTCGTGGCACGGGCGCCACGGGATATCGCGGGATGTCGTGGGACATCACGGAGGACAGCCCAAGCGGGGACCCCAGGCGGCCACTTCGGGACGTGGCCGCCTGGGGTCCGTGGGCTCATCGCCCGGATCCCGCCGTCAGCGGGAGGCGAGGAGCTCGAGCGTGTCGATCACGCGGTTCGAGAAGCCCCACTCGTTGTCGTACCAGGCGACCACCTTGATGTGGCGGCCTTCGACGCGGGTGAGGGCCGAGTCGAAGATCGACGAGGCGGGGTTGCCCGTGATGTCGGACGACACGAGCGGGTCGTCCGAGTACTCGAGCACACCGGCGAGCGGGCCCTGCGCCGCCGTGCGGTACGCCTCCAGCACGTCCTCGCGCGTCACGTCGCGGGCGACGGTGGTGTTGAGCTCGACGATCGAGCCGACCGGAACCGGCACGCGGATCGAGTCGCCCGAGAGCTTGCCGTCGAGGTTCGGCAGCACGAGGCCGATGGCCTTGGCGGCGCCCGTGGTGGTCGGCACGATGTTGACGGCGGCGGCGCGGGCGCGGCGGGGGTCGCGGTGCGGACCGTCCTGCAGGTTCTGCTCCTGCGTGTAGGCGTGCACCGTCGTCATGAAACCGTGCTCGATGCCGGCGAGCTCGTCGAGCACCGCGGCCAGCGGCGCGAGCGCGTTGGTCGTGCAGGAGGCGTTCGAGACGATCGTGTGGAGCTCCGGGTCGTACGCGTCGCTGTTCACGCCGTACGCGAGCGTGATGTCGGCGCCGTCGGCCGGCGCGCTGACCAGCACCCGCTTGGCACCGGCGTCGATGTGGGCGCGGGCGGCCTTGGCGGAGGTGAAGCGGCCGGTCGCCTCGAGCACGATGTCCACGCCGAGCTCGGCCCAGGGCAGCTGCGCCGGCTCGCGCTCGGCGAGGACCTTGATGCGGCGGCCGTCGACGACGAGGACGTCCCCGTCCACGGTCACCGGGCGGCCGAGCCGGCCGGACGTCGTGTCGTAGGCGAGCAGGCGCGCGAGGGTGGCGGGCTCGGAGAGGTCGTTGACCGCGACGACCTCGAGGGCGCTGTCGCGTTCGAGCAGCGCGCGCAGCACGTTGCGTCCGATGCGGCCGAATCCGTTGATGGCGATACGAGTCATGGTGTGTCCCTGTTCCCTGTCCCTTTGGGTTCGCCACCAGGTTCGCCTGCCGCGGGCGCCTGTGACAGCGGCGAGATCGCCACGGTCCGCAAGGATCGCGCCACGCGGGCGGACGGGCAGGCAGGCAGGCGGCTGCGGACGGGGGCCGGCACCCGATCACTCGCCCCGGGCGAAGGTGCGCCGGTACTCGCTCGGCGTGGTGCGCAGGATGTGCTGGAAGTGCAGCCGCAGGTTCGACCCGGTACCGAGGCCGACGTCCGCGGCGATCTGCTCGACGCTGCGCTCCGAAAGCTCCAGCAGTTCGCGGGCCACGTCGATGCGGGCGCGCATCACCCACTGCATCGGCGTGTACCCGGTGTCGTCGGCGAAGCGCCGCGAGAACGTGCGCGGCGAGACCGCGGCGTGCCGGGCGAGCACCTCCAGGGTGAGCGGCTCGCCGAGCCGGTGCAGGGCCCACTCGCGGGTGGCGGCGAACCGCTCACCGAGCGGCTCGGGCACGCTGCGCGGCACGTACTGCGCCTGGCCGCCGCTGCGGTAGGGGGCCGCGACCAGCCGCCGGGCCGTGTGGTTCGACGCGGCCACGCCGAGGTCGGTGCGCAGGATGTGCAGGCACAGGTCGATGCCCGAGGCGGCGCCGGCCGACGTCAGCATGCTGCCCTCGTCGACGAACAGGACGTTCTCGTCGACCCGGACCAGCGGCCATTTCGCCGCGAGCGCCCGGGCGTAGTGCCAGTGCGTCGTGGCGCGCTTGCCGTCGAGCAGGCCCGTGGCGGCGAGCGCGAAGGCCCCCGTGGAGATGGCCGCGAGCCGCGCGCCCCGGGCGTGGGCGGCGATGAGTGCCTCGACGACGGCCTGCGGCGGATCCTCGCGGTCCGGGAAACGGTAGCCGGGGACGAAGACGGTGTCGGCCCAGGCGAGGGCTTCGAGGCCGTGGGCGACGGCGTACGACAGCCCGTCGCCACCGGTCACGAGCCCGGGTTCCGCACCGCACACCCGTACCTCGTACGGCATGCTCGCGCGGGTCGTGAACACCTGCGCGGGAATGCCGACGTCGAGGGGCTTCGCACCTTCGAGGACGAGGACGGCGACGTGATGGGGGCGGGAGGCAGGCACGGAACGAGGTTACGCGGGCCCCCACGACCTCCCGGCCCTGGCCCGCCCGCCGCGTGGCGGCCGGACATGCGGGGGCAGGCGGCCGCGAGGGCGTGTGACGGTTCGGGGCACGGGCAGCTCCCGCGCGCACCCCGGCCACTAGGATCCGCGCATGGACATGATCGACATACCCTTCGGGACCACGGACTGGTCCCGGGTCGAGGCCACCGAACATCCCGGCGAGACGGGCACCGCCACCTGGCGCACCCGGGAGTTCGGTTCGCTGCGCGTGCGGATGGTCGACTACAGCCCCGGCTACCTCGCCGACCACTGGTGCGACCGGGGCCACATCCTCCTGGTCCTGGAAGGAACGCTCACCACCGAACTGGCCGGGGGCGAGAGCGTCACCCTGGAGGCCGGCAGCAGCTACCAGGTCGGCGACGACACCCGGTCGCACCGCTCGAGCACCCGTGACGGCGCCCGCCTGTTCATCGTCGACTGAGCGGGTCTCTCCGCCGGGGAGGCTGTCCGCCCCCGCCGGCGCCGTGACATGCCGCCTTCGGCGTAATGGACGCGTTGGACCGCCGGCCCGCTGCACGCTGTGCTGGTCCGTCACCCTCGTGGCGACGAAGGACCAACGGCGTACGGGCGGGCGGAGCTTGGAGCACCGGGCGGGCGAGCGCGGACGCCACACCGAAGGGCTCCGATGACCCACCTCGTTGATTCCCCCGCAGGACGACCAGGACGCGGACGAGGGCCGCGAGGCGGCCGGGCCCGGGAACTCCTGCGGACGGAGGGTCCGGCCGCGGCCCGCATCGTGGTCACCGTCGCCGTCGCCTGGCAGGTCGCGCTGTGGCTGGGAGCCGACCAGCCACCGGTCTTCGCCGCGATCGTCCCGCTGGTGGCCCTGCGCGGCGATCCGATGACGGCCCTGGGCACCTCGCTGCAGCGGGCCGCGGGCGTGGTGGCGGGCGTGCTGATCGGGATCGCCGTCCTGAACGTACTGCGCCCCTCGACCGCCGCGCTGGCCCTGGTGGTGGCCCTGGGGCTGGGCATCGGCATGGTCGTACGGGCCGGGGGCGGGCTGAACATCCAGGTGGCGGCGTCCTCCCTGCTGGTCTTCGCCAATACCTCGCCGGACGCCTACGCACTGGACCGCGTCTGGGAAACCGCCGAGGGCGCGGCGGTGACCATCCTGCTCGCCCCGCTGCTGTGGCCGCCCGATCCGCACCGGGTCCTGACGGTCGTCGCCGACGACTGCCGCGTCCGGCTGACCCGGTCCCTCCACGGCACCGCGGCCGTCCTGGGCGCCGACCCGGCCGCCGCCCTCGACAACCTCGTGCGGGTGAACGCCCACGCCGAAGCGGTGCACGCGAGCGCCGTGCGCGCCCGCGAAGCCGAGCGCGCCATGAGGTTCAACCCCCTGCGCCGCCATCAGCGCGCCACCGTACGGCTCCAGGCCCGGCGCATCGCCACCGCCGACCGGGTCACCCCTCACCTGGTGGTCCTGGCCGGGGAAGCCGCCGCGTTCACCGGCCGCGACGACCTCGCCCCGGACGTCGCCCGGGCCGGGCGCCGACTCCCCGAACTGGCCGCCCTCACCGCGCGGGCCGTCGAGCACGCGTTGTCCGGAGCCGATCCCCGACCGGCCGTGCTCGCCGCACGCGACGACCTCGCCGCCTACTCCCGCGAAGACCTCCAGCCCGTCGCCGTGGTCCTGCGCCGCCCCTTCCACCGCATCCTCGACGAACTCGACCAGCCGCCCCACCCACAGGGCATCAAAGGATGACTTATGGGCAATGGCCACCACCGACAACTGGCTTATGATCAATGCTCGGGGGCGACGTACGAGGAGCGGGAGCGTGGGCACGAGCATGAAGACGATCGGGCTGATCGGCGGGATGAGCTGGGAGTCGACGGCGGAGTACTACCGGATCCTCAACGAGCGCACGCGCGAGCGGCTCGGCGGTCTCCACTCCGCCCGCTGCGTGCTCTACTCCGTGGACTTCGCCGAGATCGAGCAGTTGCAGGTCCAGGGCCGCTGGGCGGAGGCGGGCGAGGTGCTGGCCGGCGCCGCCCGGTCGCTCGAGGCCGCCGGCGCGGACCTGCTGCTCATCTGCACCAACACCATGCACAAGGTCGCCGACCACGTCGAGGCGGCGGCCTCCGTCCCGCTGCTCCATCTCGCGGACACCACGGCGGCCGCCGTCCGCGCCGCGGGGCTGCGCCGGGTGGGGCTGCTGGGCACGGCCTTCACCATGGAGCAGGAGTTCTACCGGGGCCGGCTCGCGGCGGGCGGGCTCGACGTGCGCGTCCCGGACTCCGAGGGACGCGCGCTCGTGCACCGGGTGATCTACGAGGAACTCTGCCTCGGTGTCGTCCGCGAGGAGTCCCGCGCGGCGTACCGCCGGGTCGTCGAAGACCTCGTCGCCGGGGGCGCCGAGGGCATCATCCTGGGCTGCACCGAGATCGAGCTCCTCATCGGGCCGGAGGACAGCCCCGTACCCGTCTTCCCCACCGCGCGCCTGCACGCCGAGGCCGCGGTCGACGCCGCCCTGGCCCAAGACGCCGGTTGAGTGCATCCCCCCGCGGGCCGGCCCCGACTCTGAGCGCCGCCCTCGCCGGCCAACTGGTCCTGTCCCGCACGGAATTCGCGCGACACGGCCTGATCGTTCTGGAACTCTTCGGAGCCGGGGTCGGAGGCCGTGACCATGGCCCCGACCGTCCGGCGACGATGGGTGATCGATGGGTTTCAGGCTCGAGGGGCCGGTCCTGGAAGGCGAGCTCGTACGCCTGGAGCCGCTGGCGCCGCGGCACGCGCCGGACCTGGCCTCGGCCGCCGACGCGGACCGGGAGTCCTACCGGTACACGTGGGTGCCCACGGCGGCCGAGGTCGAGGGGTACATGGACACCCAGCTCGCCCGGGCCGCCGCCGGAAAGCTGGCCCCGTACGCACAGGTGGACCGGGCTTCGGGGCGGGCGGTCGGCGTCACGGCCTACTGGGATCCGCGGCCGTGGCCGACCGGGGACGGCCTGTTCGCGATCGAGGTCGGCTTCACCTGGCTCGCGGCGTCGGCCCAGGGCACGGGCCTCAACACCGAAGCCAAGTACCTGCTGTTCCGGCACGCCTTCGAGAACTGGGGCGTGCAACGCCTCGACTTGAAGACGGACGCGCGCAACGGTCGGTCGCGGGCCGCGATCGAAGGAGTGGGCGCCCGCTTCGAGGGCGTGCTGCGGAACTGGTCCCGTTCCTGGGCGCCGGGCGAGGACGGTCTGCTCCGCGACTCCGCGATCTTCTCGATCACTTCGGCGGAGTGGCCGGACTGCCGGTCCGGACTCGAAGAGCGCACGGCCCGCGCCCTCGAACGCCGGCGAGCGGGGGCGGATCTCCCCGCCTGAACCCGGTGCGGTTCCGGAGCCGGTCAGCGCCCTTCGCCGGCGGACTTCCATACGGAGCGCAGCCGTTCGGCAGTGGCGACGGCCTGGTCGAGGCCCGCACGGTACGCCGGCTGCCAGTTCGCCAGGTCCTGCAGATCGGGGCCGAAGGCCCGTACCGCGTCCGGATCGGGACCCACGGTCACCACGGTCCGCGCCCCCGCGACGGCCAACTGCTCTTCGAGCCGCTCGCGCGGGAACAGGTGTGCCATCGGCTCGATGACGACCAGGGTGCCGGCTCCGGCCGCGAGGTCCGCGTTCGTCCCCGCGCGCAGGGCGCCGTCCATGTACCGCCGCCCCTGGACGGAGACGGGCGGCTCGGCACCGGGGAAGGCGCTGCTCGCGGCGACCGCGTGCACCAGCGGTACACCGCTGGTGCGGTCCCACACCACGGGCTCGCCCGAGGCCGCGTCCACCGCGGCGATCAGCAACTGCCGTTCCGGCCAGGCGTTCGCGCCGATCAGAGCGGCCCGGCCCGCGAGCAGCGCCCGCTCGGCTTCGGAGGCCGAGGCCGCGTCGGAGTCGGCGTGGTCGAGGGCGATGCGGCCGACCCGGCGCCGGGCCTCACCGGGTTCCAGCCCGGGCTCGCCGAGCACGGCGAACACGGCGCCGATCAGGGCGGGTTCGGCCTCGCGCCCGGGGGCGTCCGCCCTCGGCACGCGCACCTGGGCGTCGAGCCGGTCGAGGTCCTGTCCGGTGGCCAGCATCGCGCCGACGATCGCACCGGCCGACGTGCCGACGGTCAGATCGGCCTCACCGAGATCGACCCCGCTGCCGCGCAGTCCGGCGGCCAGCCCGGCCATCCACGCCGTGCCGACCGGACCTCCCGGGCCCAGTACGAGTGCCCGGTCGAATGTGACTGCGGTGTCGAGATTCACGTGTGCGTCCCCTGTCGTCTGGTGTCGGGTGCCG
Source organism: Streptomyces sp. NPDC054956 (assembly GCF_053609185.1). Taxonomy (NCBI): domain Bacteria; kingdom Bacillati; phylum Actinomycetota; class Actinomycetes; order Kitasatosporales; family Streptomycetaceae; genus Streptomyces; species Streptomyces sp. NPDC054956. The sequence continues at coordinate 18,814 of NZ_JBSGXB010000016.1, forward strand.
AGTGCCGGATGCCGGATGCCGGATGCCGGATGCCGAGTGGTCAACCGGTTCGACTCGATCGACGTTAGGACCTCGACCGAACTTCAGGTCAAGCACACCTCGTTCGGCGTTCCACCCGGTGGGGACGGTCACTCGCGTTCGCGGAGGTACCCCTCCAGCTCGGCGGCCCCCGCGAGCATCGCGCGGCCGCGGGCGGTCAGCCGGGCGTTCCAGCCGTGCAGGGCCGCCTCCAGCGGCTCCAGTCCGCCGGCCGCCCGTACCCGGTCGATCAGCGGGGCGATCTGCTCCAGCAGGTAGCCGCCCCGTCTCAGCTGGTGGGCCAGGCGGGCGTCCCGTACGTCGGCCTCGTCGTAGACGCGGTATCCGGTCTTCGGGTCCCGGCGGGGGTGCACCAGCCCGGCGCGCTCCCATTTGCGCAGCGTCGCCGCCCGGATGCCGAGCTTCCCCGCCAGCGGCCCGATGAACGTGCCGCCGGCTGAGGTCAGCATGCCGGACGCGGCGGGCCCGGCCATGTCCGACCCGGCCATGTCGGTGGCCTCCAGGTCACGGAGCGCGCTCTCCACGGCCCGGAGGGTCCGCCGGTCCTCCAGGAGCTGGGCATGGCTCTCGTCGACGAGCCGGAACGCCTCGTCGGTGGCACCCTCGTTCACCGCCCGCATGATCGCCGCCGCCGTCCGGTGCCCGTGCCCGGGCACCAGCGCGAGGAACGCGCCCAGTGCCCGCGCGTGCAGCGGGGTGTACGTGCGGTAGCCGTGGGGGCTGCGCCCGGAGGCCGGCAGGATCCCGGCCTCCTCGTAGTTCCTGACGGCCTGCGTGGACAGACCGTGGCCGCGCGCCAGATCGATCGGCCTCAGGCGTTCACCGCTTTGAAGGTTTTTACCCATCGCCCCGCCGATATCGCGCAAAAGTTTCAACCGAAGGTTCAACGATACCGTTGAAGCCATGGCAACTGACATCAAGGAAACCACCCGCACCGTCGATGCCGAAGCCGTGATGGGCCTGCTTGCGGCCCGGCCCCGGCTGCTCGCCCTCGGTGAGCCCACGCACGGCGAGGACACCCTTCTCGACCTGCGCAACGAACTCTTCCGGCAGCTCGTCGAGCAGGAGGGCTACCGGACGATCGCGATCGAGAGCGACTGCATGGCGGGCCTGATCGTGGACGACCACGTCACCTCGGGCACCGGCACGCTCGACGAGGTCATGGAGCACGGGTTCAGCCACGGCTGGGGCGCCTCCGCGGCCAACCGCGAGCTCGTGCGCTGGATGCGCGCCTTCAACGAGGGCCGGCCCGCGGCGGACCGGCTCCGCTTCGCCGGGATCGACGGCCCGCTGGAGATCACCGGCGCCGCGAGCCCCCGTCAGGCCCTCACCGCACTCCACGGCCACCTCGCGGCCCACGTGGACGCGGACCTGCTCCCCTGCACCGCGGAAACGCTCGACCGCCTGCTCGGCGCCGACGACCGGTGGACCGAGCCCGCCGCCATGATGGAACCGGCCCGGTCCGCGGGCCGCTCGCCCGAGGCCGCGGAGTTGCGGGTGCTCGCCGACGATCTGGTGGCGCTGCTCGAAGAGCAGACACCGCGCCTGCTCACGGCGACCTCGCGGGACGACCAGGACCGGGCACGCCTGTACGGGCGCTCCGCCGTAGGCCTGCTGCGCTACCACTCCCGGATGGCCGACACCTCACCGGCCCGCCTGGCCCGGCTCGTGAGCCTGCGGGGCCTGATCATGGCCGACAACCTCCTGGCCGTCGCCGCCCGGGGCCCGGTGCTCGTCCACGCCCACAACTCCCACCTCCAGCGGGAGAAGAGCGCGATGCGGATGGGCGGGGACCTGCTGGAGTGGTGGAGCGCCGGTGCGCTGGTGAGCGCCGGGCTCGGAGCGGAGTACGCCTTCGTGGCCACCGCCCTCGGCACGATCCGCCACCAGGGTGTGGACGCGCCGCCGCCGGACACCGTCGAAGGACTCCTCTACGCACTCCCGGAGCACAGCCACCTCGTCGACGCCCGACGACTGGCCACCGCCCTGGGCGAGCCCCTGCCCGCGCCCCGGGTATCCCCGTGGTTCGGCTACGCCCCGCTCGACCCGGCCCACTTGGCGGACAGCGACGGCCTCGTGTTCGTCAAGGACGTCCCGCAGACCTGAGCCCGAGGAGGTCGCCCCGCCGCCGCGGGCGGGCAAAAAAACAAAGGCAAGGAGATGAAAGCTCTCCTCGCCACTCTCAACATATAGCGCACCGGGGGGCTTGCCACAAGGCCCCGGGGGTGCCGCAGAATCTCCGTTCGTGGCCACGACCTGTGGCGATGGACGGGGGTTTGTGTTGATCGACGTGATCATTGCCGGTGGTGGACCGACCGGTTTGATGCTGGCCTGTGAGCTCCGGCTGCACGGCGTGCACGTGGTGGTGCTGGAGAAACTGACCGAGCCGACCCGGCAGTCCCGCGGTCGCGGCCTGCACGTGCGCACCGTCGAGATCGCGGACCAGCGCGGTCTGCTGGACCGGTTCCTCGCGGTCGGCGAGAAGTTCCAGGTCGGCGGCAACTTCGGGGGCATCCTCAAGCCGTGGCCGGAGCAGGTCGACACGGCGCACCCGTACGGCCTGTCCACCCTGCAGCCGGTCACCGAGCGGCTGCTGGGCGAGCGCGCGCTCGAACTCGGTACCGAGATCCGGCGCGGGTGCGAGGTCGTCGGACTGAGCCAGGCCGCGGACGGGGCCGAGGCCGGGGTATCCGTCGAGCTGGCGGACGGTACGCACCTGCGCTCGCGCTACCTCGTCGGATGCGACGGCGGTCGCAGCGAGGTGCGCAAGCTGCTCGGCGTCGGCTTCCCCGGGGAGCCCTCGAAGGTCGAGACGCTGCTGGGCGACATGGAGATGACCCAATCGGCGGAGGAGGTCGCCGCCGTCGCCGCGGAGGTCCGCAAGACGGAGATGCGCTTCGGCACCATCCCCAACGGGGACGGGACGTACCGGGTCATCATGCCCGCCGACGGCGTGGCCGAGGACCGTGCGGCCGCACCGACCCTGGAGGAGTTCAAGGAGCGGCTGCGGGCGTTGGCGGGCACCGACTTCGGCGTGCACTCGCCGCGGTGGCTGTCCCGGTTCGGCGACGCCACCCGGCAGGCCGAGCGCTACCGGGTCGGCCGGGTGCTGCTGGCGGGCGACGCGGCGCACATCCACCCGCCGACCGGCGGCCAGGGTCTCAACCTCGGCGTGCAGGACGCCTTCAACCTCGGCTGGAAGCTGGCGGCCGAGGTCAACGGCTGGGCGCCGGAGGGGCTGTTGGACAGCTACCACGCCGAGCGTCACCCGGTGGGCGCCGCCGTGCTGGGCAACACCCGTGCGCAGATGGCGATGTTGGGGACGGATCCCGGTGCGACGGCGCTGCGGGAGCTGCTCTCGAAACTCATGGACTTCGAGGAGGTGAACCGGTACCTGACGGAGATGATCACGGCGGTCGGGGTCCGCTACGACTTCGGCGAGGGACACGAGTTGCTCGGCCGCCGGATGCGGGACGTGGAGCTGAAGCGCGGGCGCCTGTACTCGCTGATGCACGAGGGGCGCGGGCTGCTCCTCGACCGGACCGGTCGGCTGTCGGCCGAGGGCTGGGCGGACCGGGTCGACCACGTGGTCGACGCCAGCGAGGAACTCGACGTGCCGGCGGCGCTGTTGCGGCCGGACGGCCACGTAGCGTGGGTCGGTGAAGATCAACAGGACCTGCTCGGCCACCTGTCCAAGTGGTTCGGTGCTGCCGCCGGCTGAACGCGCGGCCGTCGACCGCACGGGCGGGGGCGGGGGCGGGGCAGGGTCTTGACCGAGTGCCGGAGCGGCCACGGCCGCGGCCGGGAATCACGGAAACGGGAGTACGGGAATGCGTGTGTTGCTGTCGGCCTACGACTCGCGCGGGGGCGTCGAACCGCTGGTGGGCCTCGCGGTGAGACTGCTGGAACTGGGCGCTGAGGTACGGGTCTGCGCGCCGCCGGACGAGGAGTTCGCGAAGCGGCTGGCCGGAGTCGGCGTGGAGATGGTGGCGACCGGGGCGTCGGTGCGCGATCTGGTGACGGGGAAGACCCCGCCGTCGCCGGGCGGTGTTCCCCGGCGCGCCGCCGAGTTGGTCGCCGCGTTCTACGACTCGGCCACCGTGGCGGGCGCGGACTGCGACGTGTTGCTGGCCACCGGACTCGTACCGGCCGTGGCCGGTGTGCGGGCGGCGTCCGAGAAGCTGGGCATCCCCTACGTGTACGCCAGTTACCAGCCGGTCAGCCTGCCGTCGCCGCACCACCCGCCGATGCCGCGGCCGGGCCGGCCGCTCCCGTCGGACGTGACCGACAACCGGGTCCTGTGGGACCGGGACATCCAGGACGCGCAGGCCGTGTTCGGCGAGGCGGTCAACGATCACCGGGCGTCGATGGGCCTGCCGCCGCTGGACAACGTCCGCGACTACGCCTTCACCGACCGCCCCTGGCTGGCCACGGACCCGGTCCTGGCCCCGTGGCAGCGGCCGGCCGACCTCGACGTGGTGCAGACCGGTGCGTGGGTGCTGCCGGACGAACGCCCGCTCCCCGCCGAGCTGGTGGCGTTCCTGGACGCCGGAACCGAGCCGGTGTACGTGGGCTTCGGGAGCATTCCCCTGCGCGATCCGCAGGACGTCGCCCGGGTGGCCATCGAGGCGATCCGCGCGCAGGGACGCCGCGCGGTCGTCTCCGGGGGCTGGGCCGGCCTGGACCTGATCGACGGCCAGGACGACTGCTTCGTCGTCGGTGAGGTCAACCACCAGGCGCTGTTCCGCCGTTCGGCCGCCGTCGTGCACCACGGCGGCGCGGGCACGACGACGACGGCCACCTGGGCCGGTGCCCCGCAGGTGGTGGTTGCCCAGGGCGCGGACCAGCCGTACTTCGCCGCCCGGGTGGCCGGCCTCGGCATCGGCGCGGCACACGACGGCCCGACTCCGACCGTCGAGTCCCTGTCGGCCGCACTCGCGACGGCCCTGACCCCGGAGACCCGGGCACGGGCGGCCGGGGTGGCCGGCACGTTCCGGACCGACGGCGCGATGGTGGCCGCGAAACTGCTGCTCGAAACGGCCGGCCGGGAGGCTCCGCCGGTTTCCGCGTGATCCGACCGCCTGGGCATCCCGGACCGGGTGCCCGGGCGGCGGGGGTCAGGAAACCGCCGGAGCCGTACGCCGTGCCAACGCGTCGGAGGTCCTGACCGTGATGCAGAGCGAAGCGGCGAGGGCGAGCACGAGGACGGCTCCCATCGCGAAGACGCTGCCGCTGGACACCGCCGCGGGGCTGCCCGCTTCGTTGCGGGCCGAGCCGCTGAGGAAGGGGACGACCGCCAGGACGGCGACCCCGAGGACCACTTCGCCCCAGACCACCTTCGGGAAGTGCCGCAGCGTCAGGTGCAGCAGCGAGGAGGTGGAGTCTTCGCGGCGGGCCTGCGCGATGCGGGGCATCAGCCAGAACTGGTTGACGCCGCCGGCCGTGACCATGCCGAGCACCAGCAGGATCTTCACGAGCAGGACGAGTCCGTAGGTCGTCGTCCAGAGCTGGCTGATGGAGCCGACGTGCTTCCAGCTGAGCCAGAGGCCGGACGTGAACACCGCACCGACACAGACCAGGGCGACGAAGGCGAAGCGGCGCCAGATGTCGGCCCACAGCGCGCCCGCCTCCTCGCTCAGGCGGCGACGGGCGCCGGCGAGGGTGGCGAGCAGGGTCAGGCCGCCGGCCCAGACCACGCCGCTGATGATGTGGGTCTGGCTGAACACGAGGTCCAGCCACTTGTCGGAGTCCTTCGGCCTGGTGGCCGGAACCGCGGCGATGAGCGTCACCGCGAGCGACAGCGGCAGGGCGGTCAGCGCGAGGGCGTTGACGTGCCGGCGCAGCCGGGGAAGGAACAGGGAGATCAGGACGGCGGACGCGAGGAGCAGTACGAGGTTCTGCGCCAGGTAGATCGTGCCCTGCGCGATCCAGGCCCCCTTCGCCGCGGGGGCGAGCAGGAAGTCCTGGATCCGTCCCGGTGCGAGGGCGTCGCCGAACGGCATGCCCTTGCCCGCCCGGGCCACGCGGCCGGCGAGCTGGAAGTAGCCGGCGACCAGCAGGACCACGCCGGCCCAGGCGAGGTACCCGGCGGCTCTTCGTCTCATGACCTCGGCGTCGGCGCCATCGCCGTCCGCTGCCCGCAGGGCGGGGCGGATGGATGCCGCGTAGGTCACGGTGGCGCCGATGGCCGCGGACAGGCCGACGAAGTAGCCGGACTTGGTGAGGATGCGCCACAGCGGGGGCACGGCGTAGCCGGCCTCTGCGGCCAGAGATACGGAGAGCATAAGGGAAGGCTAACCTAAGTGCACGGCCGCCTTTCAAGGGGTGTCCCGCACATGACCGGAATTCGCCGTACCGGTACGACGCACCCGTGCGGCGCACCCGTGCGGCGCACGCTCCCCCGCGTCATCCTCCCGACAGCCGGTACGCGTCCCGCGCCAGGGTCAGCGCGATCAGGTCCCGGGGCCGGGACAGCGAGCGCGACGTCAAGTGCTCCAGCCTGCGCAGGCGGTTGAAGACCGTGTTGCGGTGGCAGTACAGGCGGCTCGCCGCACGGCCGGCGGAGCCCTCCGCCGCCAGCCAGGCGTCCAGGGTCTCGAGCAGCATCGCCCGGTCCGCCGGATCCAGCTCCAGCAGGGGCCCCAGGACCGAGAGGACCAACTCGGCCGACAGCTCCGGCTGTCGGACCACCAGGGCCGTGGGCAGCCGGTCGGTCAACTGCACCAGCACCCGCTCGTCCTGCCCGCAGGTCCGCAGCGCCGTCTCCGCCAGTCGCCGCGCCCGGCCCAGCTCGGCCAGTCCGTCCACGGCCGGGCTGATTCCGCCCGGTCCCGGGCAGCGGTCGGCCAGCTCCGCCGCCAGATCGGCCGGCGAGCAGTCGCCCAGGGCCACGACCGCCAGCTCCCGCTCGGTGCGCATCCGCCAGAACAGCCGCATCCCGCGCGCAGCCACCACCCGGTGCACCGCGTCGCCCCGGTCCGCCGGCAGCACCACCACGGCGTACCTCCCCTGCTCCGGCAGGTCCAGGGCGAGCGCCGCCTGGGCGGCCAGCCCCGGCGTGGCGTCCCCCTCCAGGAGGGCGTCCAGCAGGGCCTGTACGCGCTCGTCGCTGCGCCGGCGCATCTCCAGCTCCGCCGTCCGGTAGGCCTCTGCGGTGGCGGTCGCCTGCTGTTCGATGCCGGCCCACATGGCCCCGGCCGCCCGCGCCAGTACGGGCAGTGCCTCCGGCTCCTTCTCCGTGACGATGTCCAGCAGCGCGTCCCAGGTGAAGCGTCCGGCCCTCCGGTACGCGTAGAGCAGCAGGTCCAGCGGCAGCCCCTGTTCGGCACGTCTGCGGCCCAGCTCCTCGGCGTACGCGAGGTCCTTGCGCGGCGCGGACCTGCGCGCGGCGAACGCCTCGATCCCGTAGTGCATGGCCTCGCTGACCTGCTGCCAGTGCTCGTCCCGGGGGACGGCGAGGTCGAACAGCGGCGAGTGTCCCGCCAGGTCCTCGATGAGCTGGTCCGTGAGGACCGGAATCCTGCCCAGCAGCTCGTCCGCGGCCGACAGCAGGACCGACCACTCCTGTTCCGTGCGCGTTCTGCGTCCGCCCATGGCCGCCGAGGATGTCACCCGCCCGGGCCCCCGTCAGCGGCGCGCGCACCAGGTCTGTGCGCTTGCACAACGCGCCGCCGTCGCTGCTGGTCATCCGCAGCGATTCCGCATCCGGACGTGGACGGCGGCCGGGTCCGGTGCTGGGGTGTGCGCCAGCACAACGCCGTCCACAGGAGGGAGAGGACGTGGCTTCGCTACAGGTGCGGGCGCTGTCGGCCGGCTACGGACCGGTCCGGGCGCTGCGCTCCGTATCGCTCGACGTGCCCGCCGGGGCGGTGGTCGTCGTACTCGGCGGGAACGGGGCCGGAAAGTCGACGCTGCTGCGCGCGGTGTCCCGGACGCTGGCGTTCCACCGGGGCGCCGTGACGAGCGGGAGCATCAGCTTCGACGGCCGGCCGCTGGACGGGCTCGGCCCGGACCGGGTGGTCGCCGCCGGGGTGGTGCAAGTACCCGAGGGACGGCAGGTGTTCACGCGGATGACCGTCGCGGACAACCTCCGGTCCGGGGCGCTCGGCGGCCGCTCGGGGTCCCGCGCCGACGTGGCCCGCTCCCTCGCCCGGGTGCACGAGCTGTTCCCCGTCCTGGCCGAACGGGCGCGGCAGCGCGCCGGACTGCTGTCCGGCGGCGAGCAGCAGATGCTCGCCCTGGGCCGGGCCCTGATGGCCCGCCCCCGGCTGCTGCTCCTCGACGAGCCCACCCTCGGGCTGGCCCCGAGGATGGCCGCCACCATCGCGGAGACCGTCACCGAGATCAACGCCTCCGGCACGTCGGTCCTCCTCGTCGAGCAGAACGCGGCCCTGGCGCTGCGCCTGTCCTCCCACGCCTACGTCCTGGAGGTCGGCGAGGTCACCCTCGACGGCCCGGCCCCGGAACTGGCCGCCTCGGACGAGGTCCGCCGCCGCTACCTCGGCATCAGCGACGGGCCCGGACCGGCGCCGGCCCCCGCCGGGGCGCCCCGCGAGCTGCGCAGGTGGTCCGCGTGACCGACGCCTGGTCCCCTCCCCCGCCGCTCGCCGTCACCGACGTCACCGTCCGCTTCGCGGGCCTGACCGCCCTGGACTCCGTCTCCTTCACCGTCGACCCGGGCAGCGTCCACGCCGTCATCGGGCCCAACGGGGCGGGCAAGTCGACCTGTTTCAACGTGCTTTCGGGGGTGTACCGGGCCACGGGCGGCAGCGTGCGCTTCGGCACCGCCGAGCTCACCGGCCTGGCCCCGCACGACGTGGCCGCCCTGGGCATCGCCCGCACCTTCCAGAACCTGGCGCTCCCCCCGCACACCACCGTCGCCGACAGCCTGCTCCTGGGCCGGCACCGGCTGATGCGGTCCGGGTTCCTGGCCGCCGGACTGCGGCTGCCCGCCGCCGCGCGCGAGGACCGCCTGCACCGCGAACGCGTGCGGGAGATCGCCGCGTTCGTCGGACTCGAAGGTGACCTCGGCTCCCCGGCGGGCTCCCTCCCGTACGGAAAGCAGAAGCTCGTCGAGCTGGCCCGGGCCCTGTGCATGGAGCCCCGGCTGCTGCTCCTCGACGAACCCGTCGCCGGCATGACCGCGGACGAGCGCCACCGCACGGCCGCGGTCATCGCGGGCGTCAGGGACGGGCTCGGCATCTCGATCGTGCTGGTCGAACACGACATGGGGGTGGTGATGCGGCTCGCGGACGCGGTGACCGTACTCGACTTCGGCAGACGCATCGGCGGCGGGACTCCCGCCCAGGTGCAGAACGATCCCGCGGTGGTCCGCGCGTACCTCGGAGCGGAGGACCCGGCCGCGTGAGCACCTTCCTCGAACTGCTCTTCGGCGGAATCTCCATGGGTTCCGTCTACGCGTTGATCGCCCTCGGCTTCGTGATCATCTTCAAGGCCACCGAGGTGGTCAACTTCGCCCACGCCTCGCTGCTGCTGGCCGGCGGGTACGTCACGGCGACCCTGCACGAGGAGATCGGCTTCTGGGCCGCCCTCGCGGCCGGCACCCTCGCCGCGGCCGGGGTCGGGGCGGCGATCGAGTTCCTGGTGATGCGCCGCTACCGGGGCCAGGACCAGAGCGTGCTGGCCATCGTCACCATCGGCGTGGACATCCTCCTCATCACCGACCTCACCCGGCGCATCGGCACCGACGTGCTCCCGCTCGGCGACCCCTGGGGCGATCGCGTCGTCCATCTCGGCCCCGTCACCCTGGCGCAGACCCGGATCGCCGCCATCCTCGCCGCCGGTCTGCTCATCACCGTCTTCCTGCTCGTGTTCCGCCACACCTCCTGGGGCGTGGCGATGCGCGCCGCCGCCGAACGGCCCGAGACGGCCGCCCTGATGGGCGTGCGCCTGGGCCGGGTCTCGCTCGCCGCCTGGGCGGTGGCCGGGGCGCTCGCCGCAGTCGCCGCGCTCTTCCTCACCGTCTTCCCGACGCCCGGCCTGGAGCGTGCCACTTCCCTCGCCGCGCTCAAGGCCTTCCCCGCGGCGATCCTCGGCGGGCTCGACTCCACCACCGGCGCCCTGGCCGGCGGCATGATCGTCGGCGTCACCGAGGCACTGGCCACCGGCTACCAGGGCCAGTTGACCTTCCTGGGCCGGGGCATCGGCGACCTCGCGCCGTACGTGGTGATGGTCGCCGTCCTCCTGGTCCGTCCGGCCGGACTCTTCGGCACGAAGGAGCTCGCCCGTGTCTGACACCACGGCCACCCGACCCGGGCGGCTCCGGCCCGGGAGTCTGCGGGCGCGCACGGTGTCGGCGGCGGCCGCCGGCGCGGTACTGCTCGCGCTGCCGTTCTACCTGGACCGGTTCTGGCTGCAGGCCGGGCTCTTCGCCATGGCCGCCGCCATCGGCGCCATCGGGCTCAACCTGCTGACCGGAGCCACCGGCCAACTGTCCATGGGGCACGCCTTCTTCCTCGCCGTCGGCGCGTACGGATACTGCGCGCTCGCCGGGGAGGGCAGCACGGCCGGCGGCCACCCGCTCGTCGGGCTGGGCCTGCCCAGCTGGCTCGCCGCGGTCCTCGCGGTCGCCCTCGCCGGGGCTGCGGGCGGTCTCTTCAGCCCGATCGCGGGCCGTCTGAGCGGCGCGTACCTCGGCATCGCCACCCTCGCGCTGATCTTCATCGGGCAGCACCTGCTCTTCAACGCCACCAGCCTCACCGGCGGCTTCAACGGCCGCGTCGTGGAGCCGCTGTCCCTCTTCGGCCTCACCTTCGACGACACCGAGACCGTCATCGCGGCCGTCCCCTTCCGGTCCGCCGAGAAGCTCTGGTACGTGGCCCTGGCCGCTCTCCTCGGCGGCGCCCTGTTCGCGCGCGGTGTCCTGCGGGGCCGGCCCGGCCGGGCCATGAACGCGCTGCGCGACCACCGCATCGCCGCCGGGGTGATGGGGGTGCCGGTCGCCCGGACCCGGGCCGCCGTCTTCGTCCTGTCCTCCATGTACGCGGGCCTGGCCGGGGTGCTGCTCGCCCTGGTCTTCCAGCGCACCGTGCCCGACTACTTCGGCATCGTCCTGTCCCTGGAGTACCTCGCCATGATCGTCATCGGCGGCCTGGGCACGGTCGCGGGCGCCGTGGCCGGTGCGGCCTTCGTCTCCCTGCTCCCCCAACTGCTCACCCGGTACAGCGACGCCCTCCCGCTGGTGTCCGCCCCCGGGACCGGCGGGGTCTCCCCGGGCGAGGCCTCCCGCTACCTCTACGGCGCGGCCGTCGTCGTGGTCGTCCTGTTCCTGCCTGGCGGCCTGTCCCGGATCGGCGGCATCACCCGGATCGGCGGCACCAACCGGATCGTCCGGACCCGGACCACACTCCCGAAGGAGCGAACGTGAACAGAAGAAGACTCCCTGCCGCGGCCCTGGCGGCCGCGCTCGTCCTCACCGGCGCCGCCGGGTGCAGCGGCAAGGCCAAGACCGGCGGCGACGACAAACCCGCGGCGGGCGGGGTCAAGGCCGGGGCCGGGGTGAGCGACACGTCCATCAAGCTCGGCGCGCTCACCGACATGACCGGTGTCTACGCCTCGCTCGGCAAGAGCGTCACCCAGGGCCAGCAGCTCTGGGCCAAGCAGGCCAACGCGGCCGGCGGCGTCTGCGGCCGCACGATCGAGCTGACGGTGCGCGACCACGGCTACGACCCCCAGAAGGCCCTCGCCGCCTACACCGAGCTGGAGCCCACGGTGCTGGGCTTCACCCAGTTCATCGGCTCCCCGTTCGTCGCCGCCGTCAAGCAGCGGATCGACGGCCAGGACAAGGGCCTGGTCATTCCGCAGGCCTGGTCCGCTTCGCTGCTGGGCAGTCCGTACATCCGCACGGTGGGCGCGACGTACGACATCGAGACCGTCAACGCCATCGGCTACCTGCTCGACCAGAAGCGGATCGCCTCCGGCGACAAGATCGGGCACGTCTACTTCGAGGGCGACTACGGCGAGAACGCGCTCACCGGCGCCAAGCACGCGGCCAAGGAGGCCGGGCTGACCGTCGTCGAACAGAAGATCAAGCCCACCGACAACGACATGACCGCCCAGGTCGCCGCCCTCAAACAGGCCGGGGTCAAGGCCGTGGTCATCAGCGCCGGCCCCCGGCAGGCCGCCTCGCTCATCGGGGTCGCCGCGGCCGGAGGGTGGAACGTGCCGTTCGTCGGCAACAACTCGGCCTTCTCGCCCCAGCTGCTGGCCACTCCGGCGGGCGCGGCACTGCAGAAGGACTATTACGTCGCCTCCTCCGCGCTGCCGATCGGATCCACCGAGGCCGGCCCGGCCGCCCTCGCCGCCGCGTACAAGGCGGAGTACCCGGACGCCGCCCTCGACAACGGCGTGGTGGCCGGATACACCGCCGGCTCCCTCTTCGGGGAGGTGCTGAAGAAGGCCTGCGCCGACAAGGACCTGACCCGCGAGGGCATCCGCAAGGCGCTGCTGAGCCTGAAGGCCTACGACAACGGCTTCGGGATCACCCACGACTTCTCGGACCCCAAGGCCCCCTCCACCCGACAGAGCGTGATCATGAAGCCCGACGCGACGGTCCCGGGCGGCATGAAGGTGGTGAAGGAGGCCTCGACGGCACCGGCCGCGGCGAAGTTCGCACCGGCCTCCTGATTCCACCGGCACACCGGGGACGGACGGGCCTTCGGACGCCCCACGGCGCCCGGAGGCCCGCTCCGCCGTGCCGCGCGCAGGGCCGGGGCGCGCCTCGGCCCGCGCACCGTGACAAGGTGTACGGATCATGGCTATCCGCGAACACCCGGCAGACCCCCGGGTCACCGACTTCCGCGCCACGGACCTCCCGCCCTGGTCGGCGGAAGGCGCCCCGCTCCACGGCGATCTCCTCGCGGCGAAGGCGCTCGTCTACGACCCCTGCGGATTCGCCTGCTCGCAGCCGGTCCCCGAGGCCGAGGGCGCCGCGTACGCCGCCCACACCTTCACCGTCGACGGCCTCGCCGTCCGGTTCCGCGTGGCCAAGACGACCCCGACGAAGGCCGGACAGTTCGTCACCGTGTGGAAGAGGTCCGAGGCCGGGCCCATCCAGCCCTTCGACGCCGCGGATCCGGTCGACCTCTTCGTCGTCAGCACGCGCGACCAGGAGCACTTCGGCCAGTTCGTCTTCCCCGTGGACTCCCTCCGCCGCCACGGGGTCGTATCGGTGAACGGCGTCGGCGGGAAACGCGCCTTCCGCGTCTACCCGCCCTGGGTGACCACCACCAACCGCCAGGCCGGCAGCGCGCAGACCTGGCAGCTGGCCCACTTCCTGCACTTCGCCCAGGACGGCGCCCCGGCCGACCCGGCCCGCGCCCGATCGCTCTACCGTCCGTAGTCGCTGGTCCGCAGTCCGTTGCCGGCCGGGTGACGCGGGCCGCGTCTCAAGGGGCGGCGCCCTCCCCGCTCCTGGCCAGGGCGAGCACGCCCGCGCCGATCAGGGCCAGGCCCACCAGCTGGGGGACCAACCACCAGTGGGCCCGCAGGTGTTCCTCGTACAGGAGCACCCCCAGCGCCACGCTCACGCCCGCGTCGCCGAGGGTCAGCGCGGGCTGCGAGGCGACCAGCGGGCCGCCCTGCATGGCGTGTTCGAGGAGCAGCAGGGCGCAGATGCCGCTCGCGGCGAAGGCGTAGGTCTCCCAGGTCCTCAGGAACGCGCCGATGCCCTCGTCGTCGAGCACGTGCACGGCCGACTTCATCAGTGCGGCCGTGAGCGCGTAACAGACGGCGGTGGCCGCGCCGAAGCAGCCGGCCCTCATCCGGCCGGGCGGCCTGCGCAGTCCGGCCGCGGCCAGTCCCGCCACCGCCGCCGCGGACGCCGCGAGCGCCAGGACCCAGCGGTCGGCCGGGACGTCCGTACGGTTGCCCGCGGGCGAGGCGGCCACCAGTACGATCCCGAGCCCGGCCACCACCCCCGCCACCGCGAGCCACAGCGCCCCCGGCAGCCGGCGCCGTGCCAGCAGCGAGGCGATCAGCAGCGCGAGCGGCAACTCCATTACGAACAAGGGCTGTACGAGGGCCAGCGCGCCCGTGGCCAGCGCCACGGCCTGCCCGACACCGGCCGCGATCACCGCCAGGATGCCGCCGATCCACAGCGGCCGGCGCAGCAGGTCGAGGACCAGCCCGAAGCGGAAGCCGTCGCTCTGCGGCACGGTGAGCGCCGCCCGCCGCTGGAGCACCGTGGCGAGCGCGTTGCTGAGCGCCGCGAACAGCGCGAAGAGGACCGGCAGTACGAAGCCCATGCCCCGATCCTCACCGCACCCGCGGCGACTTCCCCACCCCGACACCGCCCCGCAGCCGCCCGGCGCCCCTCATTCCCCCGTCCAGTCCCACGCGGCCGCGCACGAGGTCACGTCCGGGCCGCGATGCCCGGTTCCGCCGTCACACCACCGTCACCGGGTGGCGTACGACCGCGTCGAAGAGGTAGCCCTGCGTGTTGTGGGCGGCCGTCTCGGGCTGCGTGCGCCCGGTGGCGTCGGTGGCCCGTGCCAGCAGGGCCGTCGCGCCCGGGGTCCGGGGCGTCCACGGCACCGACCAGCGCACCCAGCCGCCGCGGCGCGGTACGTCGTGCAGCCGGGCCCGCTGCCAGCGCGTACCCCCGTCGGTGCTGACCTCCACCCGGTGCACCGGGGCCGCGCCGGACCAGGAGCGGCCGGTCAGCAGCCGCGTGCGGTGCGCCGGCACGGTGGCGCCCGGTTCCAGCTCGAAGGCGCTCTTGAGGGTCTGCCGGGTCAGCGGGGCACTGCCCTGCGGCGGCTGGCCCGGCCCGAACAGCCGGTACATGTCGGTGTTCCACGGCGTGTACAGGGGCTGCCCGCTGACCTCGATGTCCCCGACCCACTTGATCGAGGAGATCCCGACCCAGTTCGGCACGACCAGCCGGACCGGCCCGCCGTGGTCGGGCGGCAGGGGCTCGCCGTTCATCTCGTACGCGAGGATCACGTCGTCCAGCGCCTTCGACACCGGCAGCGGGCGCCGCACCCGCCCCAGGTTCACGCCGTTCGCGACGACCTCGTCGTCCAGGCCCCGGGGCAGCACGTCCACGGCATCCCGGGTCGCCCCGGCCCGTCGCAGTACGTCGGACAGCCGGGCCCCGCGCCAGCGGGCCACACCGATCGCGCCGAGGGTCCACGCGGTCCCGGTGACCTGCTGGCCCTGCTGCGTGGTGTAGAAGCTCCGGCCGTTGCCCGCGCATTCGATGAACAGGGTCCGCTCGACGGCGGGCAGCGCGCGCAGCCGGTCGTACGAGAACTCCGCCGGGGCGCCGGACAGGGCGTCGCCCCATACCTTCAGCCGCCAGCCGTCCCGGTCGAGGTGCGGGGTGACGGTGTGGTTGCGGACGAAGAACCGGTCGAGGGGAGTCAGCGGCCCCGTACCGCGCAGGGCCGCGAAGTTGGTCTCCGCGTTCGTGCCCCGCACGGTGAACAGCTCGGGCGGCAGCGGCTTGACGATCCCGGGCGCGGCGGCTCCTCCCCCGCCCGTTCCGGCGGCTTCGGCGACGCCGGCCGCCCCCAGCCCCAGGGACCCGGCCGCGGCGCCCGCCGCGAAGAGCCTGAGCAGGTCACGACGGTCCACCCCGGCCGCCCGGGCGCGCCCGCCGGCCCACTGCCGCAGGCGCGCACGGTCGTACCGGCTCTCGTCCGACTGGTCGAAGGGCATGAGGAGACACTCCTTGATCGCGATTCCCGAAGAACGCGAGAAGCCCTACCCCACGCACCGAAGCCGACCCGCCGCACTGGCCACACACCTGCGAAACGGCCGAAATACCGCGCGCGAGCGCCGAAACGGGCTCATATGACTCATCACTGACGCCGTTGCCGATCACCCGGAGCGGGGGCGCGGAAGGACGAGCTCGCCTTCACGGGCGGTCCGCGGTGCTCGATGCGGGGGCGCGCAGTTTGACGGCCTCCACGTACCGGTCGGTGACCTGCCCTTCCCGGGTCAACTCGACCTGTTCGCGGTCCCGTTCGCGGGTGTGCCGCAGGGTGCGGTCGGTGTAGTACAGGCCCGCCGCGGCGACGACCCCGGCGACGAGTAGCGCCAGGAACCCTGCACTTCCCACCACGATTTCATACGCGGGAACATGTCCCGCTGCGGACGCAGTACTCGCCTCACGCGGACGCTGACAAGTCGACGCCTCCGCGCACTCCGGGCTCAGCCGTTGCGGCCCGGCACCACCAGGCCGCTCTCGTACGCCGTCACCACCGCCTGGGCCCGGCTCTCCAGGCCCAGTTTGCTCATCGTGCGGTTGAGGTGGCTCTTGACCGTCGCCTCGCTGATGAACAGCCGCCACGCGATGTCCGCGTTGGCCAGCCCCTGACCGACGAGTTCCAGTACCTCGATCTCCCGGCCGGTCAGCACCTCCAGGATCTCGGCGCCCGCCCCGGCCGGTTCGCCCGCGCCGCCGCCCTCGCGGCCGGTGCCGCGCAGCGCGAACGCCTCCACGAGCCGGCGCGTGACCGTGGGCGCGAAGAGCGCGTCGCCGCTGCCGACCGCGGTGATCGCGGCGAGCAGCCGCTGCGGGCCCGAGTCCTTGAGCAGGAAGCCCGAAGCCCCGGCCTTCAGCGCCCCGTACACGTACTCGTCGAGGTCGAAGGTGGTCAGGATCAGTACGCGCGGCTGGGGCGGCGGGGTCTCGGCGAGGATCCGTTCGGTGGCGGTGATGCCGTCCATGCCGGGCATCCGGATGTCCATCAGGATCACGTCCGGCCGGGTGCGGACGGCGAGTTCGACGGCCTCGGCGCCGTCGGCGGCCTCCCCGACGACACTGAAGCCGGGGGCCGCTTCGAGCAGGCCCACGAGTCCGGCCCGGATGAGGAACTGGTCGTCGGCCACGAGCACCCTCAGTGGTGCGGATCCGGTCATGCCGGGCGATCATCCCCCCGCGGTACGGTGCGTGCGGAAGTCGGCAGCGTGAGGCACACGGCGTAACCTCCCTCGCTGCGCGGCCCGATGCCGATCGTTCCTCCGTAGAGCTTGGCCCGCTCGCGCATTCCGATCAACCCGTGCCCGCTTCCGGGCAGCACAATGGCCGGATCACCTCCCTCCTCCCTCTTCCCCTCTCCCGATCCCGCGCCGTCGTCGGTGACGGTGACGCCTATGTGCGCGGGCCGGTAGTCGAGTTCGACGACGACGCTGGCGTACCGGGCGTGCTTGATCACGTTGGTGAGGGCCTCCTGGACCACCCGGTACGCGCACAGTTCCACTCCCGGGGCCAGCGGCCGCGGTTCGCCCGTCACCCGCAGTTCGACCGCCACCCCGACGGCCCGGACCCGCTCGGCCATCTCGTCGAGCCGGGACAGTCCCGGCATCGGCGCGTCGCGGTCCCCGCTCCCGTCCCAGCCGGGCCCGTCCGTCCCCGGGTCGCCGGGCCGCCCGTCCTCGAGGTCGCTCGCCCTCAACAGGCTGAGCATGCGCCGCAGTTCGTCGAGCGCCTCGGCGCTGGTGTCCTCGATGGTGCTCAGGGCCGCCCGCGCGGTTTCGGGCGCGGAGGAGAAGACGAAGCCGGCCAGACCCGCCTGCACCGAGATGACGGACATGTGGTGCGCGACTATGTCGTGCAACTCCCTGGCTATGCGCCCGCGTTCCTCGGCGACCTCCCGGCGGGCCCGCTCGTCCCGCTCCAGGCGCAGCTCCCGGGCCAGGTCGGCCGCACGCCGGGCGAGCAGCCCGAACCGCCAGAGCAGGGCCGGGAAGACGACGGCCTGCGCGACGACGGCGGCCATGGAGCCGCCGCCGGGCCCGTTCCCGAGGAGCCCTCCGTAGATCCAGATGGCACTCATCAGGGCGGCACACGCGAGCGAGGTGCGGCGCGGGCAGAGGGCGGCCACCGTGTACACGCCGAGCATGGGGCCGAGGCAGTTGACCACGGGCCAGTAGCCGGCGGTGACGTACACGAACCAGGCGAGGTGCACGAACAGGCATACCGCGACGGGGGCCTTGGCCCGGACGGCTCCCGGAATGTTGACCAGCCCCACCAGGAGGTATCCCGCGAGGTCGAGCGCCGGCCAGCCCTGCTGTACGGCCTCCCGGCCCAGCAGTACGGCGACACCGGTCTGCGCGACGGCCGTCAGCGCATCCATGTAAGAGGGGCGGATCCGCATCGCCGCAGCGTAGCCCGTGGATCGACTCCGCACCTCCAACTTCCGGTCTCAACCCGGGGTTGGAGGAACCGGGACCCTGGGGCGGAGGTTGGCGACGGGTATCCACCCCGGACGGGACGACGGGCCGGGTCCGTGGCCCGTAGCTTCGGGCCTCGGCAGGACGGAGCCGGATGACCACCGGCTCCGCAACAGGACCGTCGACCGCTCGGGGGATCTCCATCGGGGGAACCGGTCCGCAATGAAAGGACGATTGACCATGATCGTACGCAAGCGTCTCGCGCTCCTCGTCGCCACGACCGCCCTGCTCGGCGGCGTCGCCCTGGCGCCGGGCGCCTCGGCCGCCACGAACTCCGGCTCCTCGGTCACGGGTTCGCGCGGCTGCAACTACACCGACTCCCAGCCGACGATCCGCCGGGGTTCGAGCGGGGCGGCGGTCAAGCAGGCCCAGTGTCTGCTCAAGACCTGGAACGTCAACATCGGCTCCTCCGGCGTCGACGGCAGCTTCGGCCCGGACACCGACCGCGCGGTGCGCGAGTTCCAGAACCGGGTCAAGACCATGTGCAACATGCCGGTCGACGGCATCGTCGGCCCGAAGACGTGGAGCGCCCTGAAGAACCCGGTCTGCTGACCCACACCCCGACCGGCCCGGGCACCGCTCCGCACCCCCTGCGGACCGGTGCCCGCGCCCGTTCGGGCCCGCGGGGTGCATGATGAATGCATGACCGAACGCGAAGATTTCCTGGCGTGGGTCAGGACCGAGCTGTACCAGGCGGAGCTCGCGCTGCACAACGGGGACGCCGCCCCGCGCCGGGCGCTCTGGTCGCGCAGCGAGCCCGTGAGCGTGCTGGGGGCATGGCGCAACGCCCATGGCCTGCGAGAGCTCGACGACCTTTTCGCGTCCCTCGCGGGCAGCTTCTCCGACTGCACCTCGTACGTGTTCGAACTGCTGGCGTACGACGTCCGGGGGGACATGGCGTACACAGCCGGACTCGAACACACCTCCGCCTCCGTCGACGGGCAGCCGCGCAGCTACACGCTGCGGGCTACTCAGGTGTACCGCCGCGAGGACGGCGAATGGCGCGTCGCCCACCGGCACGGCGACACCGTGGCCGAGTGAGGCGCCCGTGTCCGGGCCGGCCGGTGTCGGCCGGCCGGCCCGGACGCGGGGGGATCAGACGAGGTCGAACCGGTCCAGGGTCATGACCTTGTCCCAGGCGGCGACGAAGTCCTTCACGAACTTCTCCTTCGCGTCGTCGCTCGCGTAGACCTCCGCGAGGGCCCGCAGCTCGGAGTTCGAACCGAAGACGAGGTCCGCCCGGCTGCCGGTCCACCGGACCTTGCCCGAGTCGTCGCGGCCCTCGAAGGCGTGCGCGTCCTCGGAGGTCGCCTTCCACGTCGTGCCCAGGTCGAGCAGGTTGACGAAGAAGTCGTTGGTCAGGGTCCCGGGGCGGTCGGTGAGGACACCGGCCGTCGACTGCTGGTGGTTCGCCCCGAGCACGCGCAGGCCACCGACGAGGACGGTCATCTCGGGGGCGCTGAGGTTCAGCAGGTTGGCCTTGTCGAGCAGCAGGTACTCGGCCGGCAGGCGGTTGCCCTTGCCCACGTAGTTGCGGAACCCGTCGGAGGACGGCTCCAGCGCGGAGAAGGACTCGACGTCCGTCTGCTCCTGCGTCGCGTCGACGCGGCCCGGCATGAACGGCACCTCGACCCGGACCCCGCCGTCCGCGGCGGCCTTCTCCACGGCGGCGGAGCCCGCGAGCACGACGAGGTCGGCCAGCGAGACCTGCTTGGCCCCGGAGTTGAAGGAGGTCTGGATGCCCTCGAGCGTGCGGAGCACCTGCGCGAGGTCGTCCGGGTTGTTGACCTCCCAGTTGCGCTGCGGCTCCAGGCGGATGCGGCCGCCGTTGGCGCCGCCGCGCTTGTCGCTGCCGCGGAAGGAGGAGGCAGCGGCCCAGGCGGCCGAGACCAGCTGGGAGACGGTGAGGCCCGAGCCGAGGATCTGCTCCTTCAGGGAGGCGATGTCCGCGGCGTCGACCGGCTCGCCGGAGCGCGCCGGGAGCGGGTCCTGCCACAGCAGGGTCTCGGACGGGACCTCCGGGCCGAGGTAGCGGACGACCGGGCCCATGTCACGGTGCGTCAGCTTGTACCAGGCGCGGGCGAAGGCGTCCGCGAACTGGTCCGGGTTCTCGTAGAACCGGCGGGAGATCGGCTCGTAGACCGGGTCGAAGCGCAGCGACAGGTCGGTGGTGAGCATGGTGGGGAGGTGCTTCTTCGACGCGTCGTACGCGTCGGGGATGATCGCCTCGGCATTCTTCGCCACCCACTGGTTCGCGCCGGCCGGGCTCTGGGTGAGCTCGTACTCGTACTCGAAGAGGTTCTTGAAGAACTCGTTGCCCCACCGGGTCGGGGTGCTGGTCCAGGTGACCTCGAGGCCACTGGTGATCGCGTCGGGGCCCTTGCCGCTGCGGTAGGTGGACGCCCAGCCGAAGCCCTGGGCCTCCAACGGGGCGGCCTCGGGGTCGTCGCCGACGTTCTCCGCCGGACCCGCGCCGTGGGTCTTGCCGAAGGTGTGGCCGCCCGCGATGAGGGCGACGGTCTCCTCGTCGTTCATCGCCATCCGGCGGAAGGTCTCGCGGATGTCGCGTGCGGCGGCGATCGGGTCCGGATTGCCGTTGGGGCCCTCGGGGTTGACGTAGATGAGGCCCATCTGGACCGCGCCGAGGGGGCTCTCCAGCTCGCGGTCGCCGGTGTAACGCTCGTCGTCGAGCCAGGTGGTCTCGGGGCCCCAGTACACGTCCTCGTCGGCCTCCCAGACGTCCGGGCGGCCGCCGGCGAAGCCGAAGGTCTCGAAGCCCATGGACTCCAGGGCCACGTTTCCGGTGAGGATCATGAGGTCGGCCCAGGAGATGGCCTGGCCGTACTTCTTCTTGACCGGCCACAGCAGACGGCGGGCCTTGTCGAGGTTGCCGTTGTCCGGCCAGCTGTTGAGGGGGGCGAAGCGCTGCTGTCCGGCGCCGGCGCCGCCGCGGCCGTCGCTGATGCGGTACGTGCCCGCGCTGTGCCAGGCCATGCGGATCATGAGCGGGCCGTAGTTGCCGAAGTCGGCGGGCCACCAGTCCTTCGAGTCGGTCAGCACCTCGGCGATGTCCCGCTTGACCGCCGGGAGGTCGAGCGCGTTGAACGCCGCGGCGTAGTCGAACTCCTCGCCGAGCGGGTTGGCCACGGCGGGGTTCTTCGCAAGGATCTTCAGATTGAGCCGTTCCGGCCACCATTGGCGGTTTCCGCCGCCCTGGGTCGGGTGCGGCGCGCGGCCGTGAGCGACCGGGCAGCCACCGGCGCCCTCCGCCTTCGCGTCCGTGACGATTGCATCGTGGTTCTCAGACATGGGAATCCTTCCGGACCGGACCAGTCGGTCACGGTGATCAGGAACTGCATGTGGTGGAACTGGCTGGGGCGCCGGAGCCCGGTCACACGTCCAGTCGAGCGCTGCTCTGGACCGTTCTGTCCCTTGGCTATCAACGCAACCGATCCTACGATGGACGGAATCCAAGTCAAGAAGGACACCAAGCCCGTATGCATTCGGATTCCGGATGTCCCCCGGCGGATTCCCGGGGCTCCGGGGGGTCCGCCCGACCTGAAAAGGTGAGCCGCTATGAGTGACCTGCTGGAACGGCTGCGAGGGCGCGGCTGGCGGATGACTTCGCAGCGTCGCGTGGTCGCGGAGGTCCTCGACGGCGACCACGTGCACCTGACGGCCGACGAGGTGCACGCCCGCGCGGTGGAGCGGCTGCCGGAGATCTCCCGGGCCACGGTCTACAACGCCCTGGGCGAGCTGGTCTCCCTCGGTGAGGTCCTGGAGGTCACCTCCGACGGCCGGGCGAAGCGCTACGACCCCAACGCGCACCACCCGCACCAGCACCTGGTCTGCTCCGGCTGCGGCCTGATCCGCGACGTCCACCCGAGCGGCGACCCGCTCGCCGATCTCCCCGCCGCGGAGCGGTTCGGCTTCACGGTGTCCGGGGTCGAGGTCACCTACCGCGGGCTCTGCGCTACTTGCTCCTGAGCCCCGCGGCACCCGCGCGGACCGCGTCGGCCAGGAGGACGGCCGTCCGGTTCGCGGGGTCGACCAGGCGGGTGCGGGTGAGGGCGAAGGACAGGCCGCGCCCGGTCGGCGAAGGCGATGCCGCCTCCGCTGCCGTGGTGGCCGAAAGCGCTCGGTGCGCCGCCCATCTCGGGCATGGCCAGGAAGTAGCCGAGCCCCTTCGCGTGGCGCCTGGCCAGCATCCGGTCCCGCCCCTCCACGGCGATCGCCGCGGCGCGCGCCACGCGCTCCTGCGGGAGCAGCCGGACCCCTTCGACCTCGGCCAGCAGGGCCGCGTACATCCGGGCGGCTGCTGGGGCGGTCATGGTGCCGCAGGCCGGCAGGTCGGCCATCAGATAGCCGGGGCGGCCGGCGAGGGAGGCCGTGGTCCACACGCCCCGGTTCGGCGCCACGAGGCGGGTGACGGGTGCGCTCGGCGGGAGAGCGGCCAGGTACGACTCCCAGCCACCCTCCACGAGCGGTACGACACGCGGCAGTTCGGACTCCGGCACCCCGAAGTACAGCTCGTCCGCGATCCCGAGGGGCTCCGCGACGTACTCCCGCAGCGCCGCCCCGGGGTGAGCCCGGTGATCCGGCGGACGGTCTCCCCGAGGATCCAGCCGAAGGTCCAGCCGTGGTAGCCGCTGTCGGAACCCGGCTCCCACAGGGGCGGCAGCCCGGCGACGATCCCGCACATGGTGTCCCAGTCGCAGAGCTGCGGCACCGTGAGGGAGCGCGGTAGTTGGGGAATCCCGGCGGTGTGGGTCAGGGCGTGCCGGACGGTGATCCCCGCCTTGCCGTTCGCCCCGAATTCCGGCCAGTACCGCGCGACCGGAGCCTCGTACTCGATCAGGCCCCGCTCCGCGAGCACGTGCACCAGGGTCGCCGTGCAGCCCTTGGCCCTCAGGTGGCCGTGTCACCGCCCTGCTCGGCGAGGTGGGTGTCCATGGTGGCGTTCAGGTCGGCCACGAACGATTCGAACCGCTCCAGGAGTTCCGGCGGGTAGTGGGACATCGCGGCGTCCAGGCGGTGGGCGAGCGGACCGAAGAACTCGTCCGCGCGTTCCTGGATGTGCGCCCCGCTGCGCAGGGTGACCACACGCCGGTCGGTGTGTTCGCGGCTGCGGGTGATGTGTCCCGCCGCTTCGAGGCGGTTCAGGAGCGCGGTGGTGGCACCCGTGGACAGGGAGATGCGCTCGCTCAGGCGCGCCGGGGAGAGCGGGGTGCCGCGCTCCTCGGCGGCGGAGATCTCCAGCACCGCGGTCGCGTCGGTGGAGTGCAGGCCCAGCCAGTCCGCGAAGCGCCGGCCGAGCTCGGTGTAGTGGCCGCCGTAGATCCGCAGCCCCTCCATCAGCCGCTCGCGCTGCGCCTCCACGTTGCCGCGCATCGCTTCCTCCGCTTCCTCCATGGAGGACCGCCCTCCTTCTTCCGTGCCGGGCTGCCCGCGTCGGCGGCCCGCTTTGACAACCTACCGCCCCCACTTTACCTTCACCGTGGAATTACTTCACCATGGAGGTATATCGATGCGCGATCCGTCCCCGACCGGCGACCGGAGCGGCGAGCCCGAGACCGCAGAGGTCCGGACCGATACCGAGACCGAGGCCGAGACCGAGACCGCCGAGCCCTACCGCTGGCGGTGGCTGATCCTCGTCGTGATGCTCGTCGCGGAGATCATGGACCTCCTGGACGCCTCGATCGTCAACGTCGCCGGACCCGACCTGGAGGAGTCCCTCGGCGCCGGCTCCGTCGGACTGCAGTGGGTGATCGGCGGGTACGCGCTCACGCTGGGGGCCGGTCTGGTGGTCGGCGGGCGGCTCGGTGACCGCTACGGACGCCGCCGCATGTTCCTCCTCGGCCTGGCCTCCTTCACCGCCGCCTCCCTGCTGTGCGCACTCGCCCCGGACATCGGTTCGCTGATCGCCTTCCGGCTGATCCAGGGCACCGCCGGCGCCATGCTCCTGCCCCAGGGGCTGGGACTGCTGCGCGAGAACTTCTCCGGACCCGAGCTCACCAAGGTCTTCGGCATCTTCGGGCCCGTCCTCGGCCTCGGCGGGATCATCGGCCCCGTGCTGGGCGGCGGACTCATCCAGGGCGACTTCCTCGGCCTGGGCTGGCGTTCGGTCTTCCTGATCAACCTGCCCGTCGGCATCGCCGCGCTGATCACCGCCGCGAAGGTCGTCCCGAAGAAGCCCGGGGACCCCACGATCACGGTCGACGCGGTCGGCGCCGGTCTGGTCGTGGCGTCCTGCGCCCTGCTGGTGCTCCCGCTCAACCAGGGCCAGGAGGACGGCTGGCCGCTGTGGACCTGGCTGTCCATGGCGGCCTCCCTCCTCGGGTTCGGCCTGTTCGCCCTGCAACAGCGCCGTACCGCCGCGGCGGGCCGCCGGCCGCTGGTGACCCCGGCGCTCCTGCGCAAGCCCGCCTTCACCGTCGGGCTCGGCGGCATCGCCCTGTTCTTCGCCGGACTCGTGGGCACCCAGCTCGTCCTGACCCTCTACCTCCAGATCGGGCGCCAGTTCACCGCGGGCGAGGCCGGGCTCGGCAACCTGCCGCTCGCGGTCGGAACCGCGATCGGCGGCGCGGTCAGCGGGGCCGTCCTCGCCGACAGGATCGGCCGCAAGGTGCTCCAGATCGGCCCCCTCGTCCAGCTCGCCGGCGCGGCCCTGCTCTGGTTCGAGCTCGACGCCCTGCGCGCCGACTCGTTCTCGATCCGGGACGTGGCCCCCGGTGTGGCCGTCTGCGGCGTCGGAGCGGGCGTGGTGATCGCCGCCCTCTTCAGCTTCGTCCTCGGCGCCGTCGACGACGACGAGATCGGCTCGGCCTCCGGAGTCCTGTCCGCGGTACAGGCCGTCGGAGGCTCCGTCGGGGTCGCGGTCTTCGGCTCGGCGTTCTTCGCCCGGGCCGAGACCGGTGACTTCACCGGCGGATTCCAGCGGGCCCTCGTCATCCAGGCCTGCCTGCTGGCCGTGTTCCTCGCGATCACCTTCCTGCTGCCCGAGAAGGCAAGGCCCGAGGAGGAGCAGCACGGCGCCACCGCCGACGCGCGGCACGCCGCCGTGTGAGCCGCCCCCGGCCGTGCGCCGCCCGCGCCGGGCAACGGGAGCTCGCGATCGCGTACTACTGCGGCGTACCGGCTCGGTCCCGCGAGGGCTGCGACGTCGGCTGCCACAGGACGAGGACGATCAGCAGGACGAACGCGACGAGGGCGGTGAGCGTGCGCAGGTTGTTGAACAGCTCCCAGCGCCGCAGGATCTCCGCGTGGTCGACCGGGGCCGAGGTGCGCGCCCATTCCTTGATCCGGCCGTTGATCGGTACGTTGCCGAACCGCGTGACGAGGAAGGACGTGAAGGTCAGCAGACCCGCGGCCCCCGCGAGGAGCCGGGAGCGGCCGCGGGTCAGGGCCGCCAGGGCGAGCGAGCTCAGCGTCGAAACGGCCATCGCCGCCTGCATGGTGATGCCGTTCATCTTCATCAGTTCGGCGTGGAACGACAGCCGCATGTCGAGCGGTACGGCGTTGAAGGTGGGGACGAGGTTGGCCGCCCCGTAGCCGAACGCACCCGCGAGGAGGCCGGTGGCCAGCAGGGCGCTCGCCCGGAGGAGTCGGATGCGTCGCAAGTTCGTTGGCTCCGTTACGTGGTGCCGGCGGATCAGGTCCCGGTCCGGGCCCTGACGTGCACGGTCGGTCTCCCCGTGCTCCGTGTTCCCGATGGCCTCAAGGCTCACGGGTCCGCCTCCATAAGTCCAAGAGTTTGCACGTCTCGCAACTAGCATGATCAGTTATGGACATTCGGCAGCTGCGGCACTTCGTCACGGTCGCGGAGGAAGCCAACTTCACCCGAGCCGCCGCCCGGCTGCACCTGGCGCAGCCGGGCGTGAGCGCCCAAGTCCGGCAGCTCGAGAGGGAGCTCGGGCACGCGCTCCTCGACCGGTCCGGCCGGTCGGTGACCCTCACGGAGGTGGGCGAGGCCGTACTTCCGTACGCGCGGGCGGCCCTCGACGCCGTCGAGGCGGTACGGCAGACCGCGGACGAGTTCACCGGTCTGCTCCGCGGCCACGTCACCCTCGGCCTGGTCTCGGGGGCGGCCGCCGCGGCGGCGGCCGCGGCCCACGAGTTCGACCTGGCCGCCATCCTGGCCGGGTTCCACCAGGACCACCCCCAGGTGGAGATCGCCCTGACCGAGGACACCTCGGAGCGGATGCTCGCCGCGTTGCAGCGGGGGGAGCTCGACATCGCCGTGATCGGACTCCCGGACGAGGAACCGCCGCCGGGTGTCTCCGTACAGGTCCTGGCCGACGAGCCCCTCGTCGTCGCCGTCGCCCCGGGCGATCCCCTCCTCGCGCCCGACGGCCGTACCTGCGTTCCGCTGGCCGAGCTCCGCGACCGCCCGCTGATCAGCCTGCCGCACGGTACGGGCCTGCGCGGGGTGCTCGACCGGGCGTGCGCGCAGGCGGGGTTCCAGCCGCGCATCGCCTTCGAGGCGGCCGCTCCCCGGTTCCTCGCACAGCTCGCCGCCCAAGGGCTCGGCGTGGCGGTGGTCCCGGCGCTCTCCGCCGACGAGGCGGCGGCCTTCGGACTGCGGACGCTGGAGATCACCGAACCGCGGCTGCGCGGCCGCGTCGGCCTGACCTGGCGGACGAACGGCCCCGCCAGCCCCGCGGCCTCGGCCTTCCTGGAACTGCTCCGCACCACGCTCAAGGCGCCGGGGGCCGAGTAGCGCCCAGGGCAAACAACAAAGGCAAGGAGGTGTACCCACTCCTTGCCACTCTCAAGTTATAGCGCGGTGGGGGGCTTGCCGCAAGGCCCCGGTGCTGGGGCAGAATCGCGGGCCGAGGCCAGAACCTGCAGAAATAGGGGATTCGCGAAGTGCATGTGCTGTTGTCGGTTTACAGGTGGTGCGGTGACGTCGAGACGCGGACCGGAATACGGGTGTGCACGCCGACGGCCGTCGCGGCAGCGACTTCGGAACGGAGCTGAAGACATGAACAACCTGACCACCAGCGCCTTCGACCTTCCCGGCCACCTCTCCCCCAAGGCCGACCCGGCCCTGATCGACCGCGACGAGCGGCACTTCGCGGCCATCTCCGAGAGCCTCGAGCAGACGATCGCCGAACTGTCCGACCGCCTCGAAGCCGTACGCAAGGCACCCGGCGGCATCGGCCGGGAGGCGATGGACCGGGACTCGGAGATCCACCGCCTGACCGGCCGCCTGCGCACCCTGCGCCGCTTCGGCCTGGACCTGTGCCTGGGACACACCGTCCCCGCGGACGGCTCCGAGCCCGTGTACATCGGACGCCTCGGCCTCACCGACAGCACGGGCCGCCGGCTGCTGCTCGACTGGCGCTCCCCCGCGGCCGAGCCGTTCTTCGCGGCGACCCACGCCAACCCGATGGGGGTGGCGAGCCGCCGCAGGTACCGCTGGACCCGCGGCCGGATCAGCGACTACTGGGACGAGGTGTTCACCGCCGACGGGCTCGAAGGGCACGCCGCGCTCGACGACCAGTCCGCGTTCATCGCCAGCCTGGGCGGCAACCGGTCGGCCCGGATGCGCGACGTGCTCGCCACCATCCAGTCCGACCAGGACGCCATCATCCGGGCGGGCTCCCGCGGAGCGCTGGTCGTCGACGGCGGTCCGGGTACGGGCAAGACCGTCGTCGCCCTGCACCGCGCCGCCCACCTCCTCTACTCCGACCCGCGCCTCGGCCACCGTCGCGGCGGCGTGCTGTTCGTCGGTCCGCACCAGCCCTACCTGGCGTACGTGGCCGACGTGCTGCCCAGCCTCGGCGAGGAGGGCGTGCAGACCTGCACCCTGCGCGACCTCGTCCCCGAGGGAGCCGGAGCGGCCGTCGAGAGCGACCCTGCCGTGGCCCGCCTGAAGGCGTCGGCGGAACTGGTACGGGCGATCGAAGCGGCCGTCGGCATCTACGAGGAGCCTCCCGCGAAGGGGATGACGGTCTCCAGCCACTGGTCCGACATCTGGCTGAGCGCCGACGACTGGGCGGCGGCCTTCGAAGCGGTGGAGCCGGGCACTCCGCACAACGAGGCGCGCGACCAGATCCGCGACGAGCTGATCGCGATCCTGATGGACAAGGACGACAGTGACGTCCCTCCCGAACTGCTGAGGAGGTCGCTGCTCCAGGACCGGGAGCTGATCGGGGCCCTGAACCGTGCGTGGCCGATGCTCGACGCGGGTGAGCTCGTAGGAGACCTGTGGTCGGTGCCCGCCTACCTGCGCAAGTGCGCGCCCCGGCTCGGCCCGGACGACGTCCGCGCGTTGCAGCGCGAGGACGCGCGGGCCTGGACGGTGTCCGACCTGCCGCTCCTGGACGCGGCGCGGCAGCGCCTCGGCGACGCGGAGGCCTCCGTGCGCAAGCGCCAGCAGGAGGCCTCCGTAGCGGCCGAACGCGCGCGCCGGGCCGATGTCATGGACAGCCTGCTGCAGAACGTCGAGATCGACGAGAGCGAGGGCGCGCTGGGGATGCTGCGCGGACGGGACCTGCAGGACAGCCTGATCGACGAGGGCGCGCTGCCCGCCGCCGACCCGGACCTGCTCGCCGGCCCGTTCGCGCACGTCATCGTGGACGAGGCCCAGGAACTGACCGACGCCGAATGGCAGATGCTGCTGTCGCGCTGCCCGTCCCGGAGCTTCACCATCGTCGGTGACCGCGCCCAGGCCAGGCACGGGTTCACGGAGTCCTGGCGGGAACGGCTCGAACGGGCCGGGGTGGACCGGATCACCGTGGCCTCCCTGAGCGTCAACTACCGGACGCCGGAAGAGGTCATGGCGGAGGCCGAGCCGGCCATCCGGGCCGAGCTGCCGGACGCCAACGTGCCGACCTCCATCCGCAGCAGCGGCATCCCCGTCACGTACGGAGCCGTCGCGGACCTGGACTCCGTACTCGACGGCTGGCTGTCCGCGCACGCCGACGGGACGGCCTGTGTCATCGGTACCGGTGACATCGGCGAGGGTGCGTGGCAGGCGAGCTCCCGCGTCCGGTCGCTGACGCCGGAGCTGACGAAGGGGCTCGAGTTCGACCTGGTCGTCCTCATCGATCCGGAGGGCTTCGGCGAGGGCATCGAAGGAGCCGTGGACCGCTACGTCGCGATGACCCGCGCGACCCGGCAACTCGTCGTCCTCACGAGTTCCTGAGGCCTCCGGTGTGACATGCGGGCGGCTTCCGCGTTGTTCCCGGTATGGACGAGACTGGGGAACTGCTGGACGTACTCCTCGACGGGGTGACCGAACCGCGCCTGAAGCTGGTCAGCAATGACGAGGCCCGGGCGTTGATGGTGCTCCTCGGGCTGCTCGACGAGGCCGAGCGGCCCGAGGAGGTGCGGCGGGCCGCCGGCGAGATGCGCTCGCGCCTGGGCGAACGCCTCAGCTGGGGCCTGCGCTGACCCGAGAGCACGGGCCGTGCCGGTGATCCGTCGCGGTCAGCCGCTCTTCTTCACCGACGGTTCGTGGCCGGGATACACGTGGTCGGGGGTCACGATGCGGGTGACCGCCTCGCCGAAGAGGGTGCTCGGCTCCTGGCCCTCGTACGTGCTGTCGGTGTTGAGGACGATGACCATGGTCGCCTTCGCCTGCGGCAGGTAGACGGGCAGGACCTCGTACCCGGGGATCGAGCCGTTGTGGCCGATCCAGCCCTGGATGTTGAAGATGCCCAGACCGTAGCCGTCACCGGGAACGTTCATCGGTGTGGTCTTCAGGCGTTCGGCCTGCGTCGCGGGCTTCAGCAGGGTGCCGGTGGCGAGGGTGTGGGCCCAGCTGCGCAGGTCCTGCATGTCGGAGATCATCGCTCCGGCGGCCCAGGCCCAGGAGGGGTTCCACAGGGTCGAGTTCTCGGTCCTGCCCGAGGCGGTCTGGTCGGTGTAGCCCTGCGCGTACGGCTTCGGTATCTCCGCGGTCGTCGGGAAGACCGTGTTGTGCAGCCCGGCCGGTGCGATGACGTCCTTCTGGATGACCTCGTGGAGCGGCCGGCCGGTGATCTTCTCGATCACGAGGCCGAGCAGGACCAGGTTGGTGTTGCTGTATTCCCAACTCGCACCGGGCTGGAACTGCACGGGGTTCTTGAAGGAGTAGTCGAGCACCTGCTGGGGCGTGAAGGACTGTTCCGGATCGGCCTGGAGCTTCTTGATGAAGTCCGCGTCCTCGCTGAAGTTGAAGAGCCCGCTGCGCATTCCCGCGAGTTCGCGCAGGGTGATGCGGTCGCCGTTGGGAACTCCCTCGACGTACTTGCCGATCGGGTCGTCCAGGCCGATCTTCCCCTCGTCGACCAGCTGGAGGAGGGCGGTGACCGTGAACGTCTTGGTCTCGCTGCCGATGCGTACGTGGAGATCGGCCGTCATGGGCGCGCCGGTGGCTTTGTCCGCGACGCCGAAGGCCTTCACATAGCTTCCCTTGCCCGGGGCCCACAGCCCCACGGCGACGCCCGGCACCTTCGCCTCGCGCATGACCTGGCGTACGGCCGCGTCCAGTCGGGCGGCGACGGCGGGGGTGAGCTGCGGGAACTCCGCGTCGGTGTCCGGGGAGGGGGCGGCCGGAGCGGCGAGCGCCGGGGCGGTCGCCCCGTACGCGGATCCGGCGACCGCCGGGGCGATGAGCACGCCTACGGCGGCGGCAGCCGCGCAGGCCCGGCGGAGCCGGACGTGGGTTGGCTTCACGGCAAGGTCTCCTGTCGTCCGAGGACCCAGGCAACGAAACCAGCGTAGGCCCGCACCTGCACGGTCGCGCGCCGAGGCCCCGGAGGCCGCTCCACCTGGGCCGTCGCGCGGGCAGCGACGCTCCGGGACGGCGAAACGGCTGGTGCGCGGGGTCGACGGAACCGGGTAACGTGAACACGTGACCGACAGTAAGAACATAAACAACCCCGTGGGCCAGGGCGGCGGCCAGCGCAAGAAGCTGTCCCGCGCCGAACGGCAGAACAACGGCCCGCACCGCAACCTCGACCGCCAGGGTGCGGCCGACAAGAAGGCTGAGCTGGTGCGCAAGATGCTCGAGAAGGCGCGCGCCGCCGAGGGCGCCCGCCCGGCGGACGGCGACGCCGCGCAGAGCTGACGCACCACGGCCGCAGGGGCTCAGCCCGTCGCCGGTGCGATTTCCGAGCGGCCCCGGACCGGGGTGTCGTTCGAGGGGGCCAGGCACCAGTCCAGGAGTGTGGGCCAGGAGCCGTAGCCCGCGGCCATGCCGAGGTGGCCCGCGCCGGGCAGGACCTCGACGGGCAGGCCGAGGGGTGCGGCGTACGCGGCTGCGGCGCCTTCCGGACAGTAGGGATCGTCGTCCCCGGCCACGATCCGGGTGTACGCGGCCGCGGCCGCGAGCTGCTCGGACGTCACCGCGGGAGCCACGAAGTCCGCCACCTCGGGGTTCTGCTCCAGGAGCAGCGCGGACGGCGGGGCGACGAGGAGGACGCGGTCGACCGGGACCGTGACGGCGTCGCGCGCGGCCGCCCGGAGCCACAGGACGCAGGCCAGGCTGTGGCAGAGGACCGTGTAGCGCTGTCCGCGGGGCGCGTCCAGACGGGCTATCAGTTCGGACAGCCATCGCTCCGGATCGGGCCGGTCCGGGTCGGGCAGCTGGGGGTACTCGACCTGGTGCCCCAGTTCGGCGAGGCGGCCGGCCAGCCAGTGCTGCCAGTGTCCGGCGGGGCGTCGGTTCTGCCATCCGTGCAGGAGCAGGAAGCTCTGCCCCGTCGAGTTCTCAGTCATGGTTCCCGTTCTCGGTCATGGTTCCGGTCTCGCGCGAGCCGATTGTGGGTCGGGGCAAGTATTCAGGTCCAGTTAATCTTTCTCGATGGAACAGGTAAGGAACGCCTTCACCATCGATCTGCGCAGGCTGGGCGTGCTCCGCGAGCTGGACCGCCGGGGCAGTCTGGCGCGCACGGCCGAAGCCCTGCACCTGACGCCGTCCGCCGTCTCGCAGCAGGTGGCCGCCCTGTCCAGGGAGGTCGGCGTCCCGCTGATCGAGCGTGAAGGGCGCGGGGTCCGGCTGACCGGGCAGGCGCGCGTCCTGCTGGAGCACGCCGCTGTGATCGCCGCGCAGTGGGAGCAGGCCCGCGCCGATCTCGCCGCCTGGCAGGAAGGGCGGCGCGGAGCCGTGACGGTCGGCGCCTTCTCCAGTGCCATCACGGGGTTGCTCCCCGCCGCCCTGGGCCGGTTGTCCGAGCACCACCCGGACGTACGCGTCATGGTGGTCCAGGCCGAGCCGCCGGACCTGTTCACCCGGCTCGACAGCGGCGAGGTCGACATCGCCGTGGCCGTGGACTTCGCGGCGGCTCCGCCCCACACCGACCGCCGCTACAGCCGGGTCGACCTGCTCGTCGACACCCTGGATCTGGCCCTTCCCCTCGACCACCCCTGCGCCGGCCGGGAGCACGTACCTCTGCGGGACCTCGCCGCCGATCCCTGGATCGTCGGCGACCCCCGCAGTTGCTGCGGGGCGATCACCCGGTCCCTGTGCGCGGCCAACGGGTTCACCCCCGAGATCCGCCATGCCGTCGACGACTGGACCTCGCTCGCCGCCCTCGTCGAGGCGGGCATGGGCGTCGCGCTCGTACCGCGGCTGGTCCAGCCGCTCCACCGGCCGGGGCTCGTCCTGCGCTCCCCCGCGGGTCCGGCGCCCACCCGGCACGTGTTCGCGGCCGTACGAACGGGCTCCGACAGCGACCCGGTGCTCGCCGCGGTCCTCGAACACCTGCGGGCGGCGGCCGCGGACAGCCCGCACACCCTCCCCCCGACAGGGCGGTGACCGGCTCGTCCCATAACCTCGTCCGGGTGAGTACGTACGTGAACCGGCTCGACGGCTCCGCACCGCTGACCGGCGCTCTGCCGACGGGCCCCGGCGCGGCGGTGTGGGCCCTGGCCACCACCTCCGAGGTCGTCGGCGGGTACCCCGTCGCCGAGGCCCTGCCGATGCTGGACGCCGCCGAACGGGACCGGGCCGGGCGGCTGTTGCGGGAGAAGGACCGTCAGCGCTACGTGGCCTCGCACGTGGGGCTCCGGGTACTGCTCGGCGGCTACCTCGGGCTGGCCCCCGCGGAGGTGGTGCTGGTCCGCGAGACGTGTCCGTGCTGCGGAGGCCCGCACGGCCGGCCCGCCGTGGAGGACGGCTCGCTGCACTTCTCCCTGTCCCACAGCGACGACGTGGCCTACCTGGCCTTCGCCGGGGTGCCGGTCGGGGTGGACGTGGAGGGGATTCCGGGCCCGGCCGCCGTGGCCGACATCGTCACCAGCCTGCATCCGGCGGAGACCGCGGAGGTGACCGCGCTGCCGGAGGCGGACCGGCCGGCGGCCATGGGCCGGGTGTGGTCCCGCAAGGAGGCCTACCTCAAGGCCACGGGTGCGGGCCTGGCGCTCGGTCTGACGGAGCCTTACGTGGGCTCCGCGCACACCCCGGCGGCCGTCGCCGGCTGGACCCTGACCGACCTGCCGGCCCCGGCCGGGTACGCGGCGGCGCTCGCCCTGCGCGACCCGGACTCCGGATCGGACCGCGGTTCCGCCTGACGGCCTCGGGAGCCGGCGGCTCGGACAAGGTCCAGCACGCCGACGCGGTGCCGGTCGACGGCGCCCGGCTCCGATCGCTGCGCGCCACCACGCCTGCGCGCCTCCACGCCTGCGCGCCGCGGATCACGCGGCGAGGCCGGTCACCGCGGTCCGCCAGGCCGAGGTGACCGCGCCGTGGGCCGCGGCGGTCGCTTCGGCGAGGTGCTCCGGCAGGATCAGGGGCGCGCCGACGTGGACGTGCACGCGCGGCCGGCGGGCCGGGGCCGTGAGGGCGCCGGCGATCTGCTTGGCCGCCGTCCCGGAGCTGATGCGGCGGGCACCGGCCTGCCCGACCGGGCGTACGGGCGCGCCCGTGGTCCGGGCGAGCCGGGCCAGGCCGGTTCGGAAGGGCAGCGGCGCGGCCTCACCGGAGTC
>NZ_JBSGXB010000017.1:0-52704 GCF_053609185.1 Streptomyces sp. NPDC054956
ACCTATATAAACAATAATTACTGCGTCGGACGCTTAATATTTTATTAAGAGACTGGGTATCACCTGGAGCCCGGGGGGCCCCCGCTCAGACGGGGGCGCCCTGCCCCCGCCGCCGCGCGCCCCCGGGACCATCCACATCCATACCTATCCGCGCCGCTCCACACCGACCGACACCGGCCGGATTCGCTCGCAGAGGCGACCCGGACGAACGCGCGTGCGTCAGCACCCGTTTCGGGCGCTTCGGCGACCCGGACTCGGCTGACTCGCCGGACTCGCCGGACTTCAGCGCTTCGCGACGAACACGTGCGAGGCGATCTCCGCTACCAGCTCCGCGGCCTCGCCACCGCTGCCGACGAGCACACCGCCCGGAGACTCGGTCACGCTGACCACCGAGCCGGGCTGCACGCCGGCCCGCCGCAGCGTGTACATCAGCTGCGCGTCCGTCTGGATCGGCTCCCCGATCCGGCGGATGACGACGGTCTTGCCCTCGGTGCCCGGGTCGAGCTCGGACAGACTGACCATGCCCTCCTCCAGGAACGGGTCCGCCTCGGCCTTCTCCCCCAGCTCCTCCAGGCCCGGGATCGGGTTGCCGTACGGGGACTCGGTCGGATGACGCAGCAGCTCCAGCACCCGCCGCTCCACCGCCTCGCTCATCACGTGCTCCCAGCGGCAGGCCTCGGCGTGCACCTGCTCCCACTCCAGGCCGATGACGTCGACGAGGAGGCACTCCGCGAGCCGGTGCTTGCGCATCACGCGCGTGGCGAGCCGTCGCCCCTCGTCCGTCAGCTCCAGGTGCCGGTCGCTGGCGACGGCCACCAGGCCGTCCCGCTCCATCCGCGCCACCGTCTGGCTCACCGTCGGACCGCTCTGGTCGAGCCGCTCGGCGATACGGGCGCGCATGGGGACCACACCTTCCTCTTCCAGCTCGAGGATGGTGCGGAGATACATCTCCGTGGTATCGATCAGTCCGGACATTCGTGCCCCTCGGATTGCGTGCGCTGGCCCTGCCCCCAATTCTGACGCATCGGGCCGACAACCGTCCCGTGCCGGAGCGCAAGGCCTGTTCCGGACTGCCCGAAACCTGCCCCGGCACTTCGCATTACGGATGCCGCCGGGCCTTTCGTCCCCTGGATTGACGTTCGTATTGACACGCCCTTGGTCCAGACCGCACGGTGAGCGGCGGACACGGACGACAACCTTCACCCCACTCCCACCCCGGAAGGCCATCGGCGTATGAGCGAGAGCAAGCTGGCCGGTCAGTTCTTCGACGCCGCGATCGGCCTGCTGGAGCGGGTGCGGGACGAGGAGTCCGCGCGCATCGGCGAGGCCGGCGCGATCATCGCGGACGCCGTGGCCGCCGGGAACAAGCTCTTCGCCTTCGGCGCCGGGCACTCCTCGCTCCCCGCCCAGGACGTCGTCTACCGGGCCGGCGGGCTCGCCCTGATGAACTTCCTCGCCGTCCCCGGCACCGCGGGCATCGACGTCATGCCCGCCACCCTCGGCAGCGCCCTGGAGCGCGTCGACGGCCTCGCCGGGGCCGTCCTGGACAGCAGCCCGGCCGCCGACGGCGACGTCCTCGTGATCATCTCCCTCTCCGGGCGCAACGCGCTGCCGGTCGAGATGGCCATGAACGCCCGCGCGATCGGCCTCAAGGTCATCGGCGTGACCTCGGTGGCCTACGCGACCGAGACCAAGTCGCGCCACGTCTCCGGCACCTTCCTCAAGGACCACTGCGACATCGTCCTCGACAGCAAGATCGCGGTCGGCGACGCGGAGCTCACCCTCGACGGCATCGAGGCCCCCTTCGCCCCCGCCTCCACGGTCGTGACCAGCGCGATCATGCAGGCGGTCATGGCCGCCGCGGCCGGCGAGCTCGTCGCCCGCGGGATCGAGCCGCCGCTGCTGCGCTCGGGCAACGTCGACGGCGGCCACGAGTGGAACGGCCGCGTCATGCAGGAGTACGGCGACCGGATCTTCTTCCGGCACTGAGCGGTCGCCGAGACCGCTCGGGCCGTCCGGTGCCGCCCCACGCCCGCCTCCCGCGCAGGGCGCTCCCGCTGCTCCCCGCCCTCGCCGCGGTGTTCCTCCTGGTGGCGGCCGCCGGTGCCTTCACCGCCGCGGCCCTGCCCGCAGGGCCCGTAACGGGCGCGTCCGGCTCGGGCTCCGGCGCGGGCTCCGGCTCCGGCTCGGCGTCCGCGACGGGCCCCGCGAGCGGCCCCGCGGCCGGGGGGAGC
This sequence comes from Streptomyces sp. NPDC054956, assembly GCF_053609185.1. Taxonomy (NCBI): domain Bacteria; kingdom Bacillati; phylum Actinomycetota; class Actinomycetes; order Kitasatosporales; family Streptomycetaceae; genus Streptomyces; species Streptomyces sp. NPDC054956. Next base: position 2,235 of record NZ_JBSGXB010000017.1, read on the forward strand.
GGCGCGACCGGCCCCGCGGCAGGCCACGACCTCGAGCCGGACACCGTCCGCCGGCTCGACTCCGCGATCACCGCCGTGATGGAGCGGGCCGGCATCCCCGGCCTGGAGATCGGCCTGTGGATGCCCGGACGCGGCGACTACGTGAGGGCCTTCGGCGTGGCCGACGAGCGCACCGGCGCCCCGATGGAGCCCGGCCTGAGCACGCGCGTCGGCAGCGTGACGAAGACCTTCACCGTCACCGCCCTCCTCCAGCTCGCCGACCGCGGCCGCCTGGGCCTCGACGACCCGGTCGCCCGCTACGTCGACGGCGTGCCCGGCGGCGAGCACATCACCCTGCGCCAGCTCGCCGGCATGCGCAGCGGGCTCTACGACTACGCGGCCGACCCCGGCTGGCGCGAGGCGCTGCGCACCGATCCGAGGCGCGCGTACACCCCGGCGGAGCTGCTCGGCCACGCCTTCGCGCACCCGGCGAACTTCGCGCCGGGCACCGAGTGGGAGTACAGCAACACCAACACCGTCCTGATAGGGCTGGTCGTCGAGCGCGTCTCGGGGCAGGACCTCGGCGGCTACCTGCGCGAGCACGTCTTCGCCCCGCTCGGGCTGACCGGCACCGGTATCCCGGGCGTGGCCGGCTTCCCCGGGCCGCGCGTCCACGGGTCCACGGACTTCACCCCGACCGGCGCCGTCGCCGACGCCACCGACTGGAACCCCTCGTGGGCCTGGGCCGCCGGGGACGCCGTGTCCAGCCTGGAGGACCTGCACACCTGGCTCCCGGCCCTCGTGGACGGCCGCCTGCTCGAGCCCGCCACCCAGGCCGAGCGGCTGCGCACCGGGCCCACGGGCCGCGCGGGGGCCTCGTACGGGCTGGGCGTGCTGGAGGTCGGCGGCTGGATCGGGCACAACGGCGAGCTGCCGGGGTACGAGGCCCTCGCCGTGCAGCTGCCGGAGCTCGGGGCCACGCTGGTGGTCCTGATCAACTCCGACGTCGGCCGGCCGGGGTCCACGGCCGCCGCCCTGATCGGCGAGGCCGTCACCTCGATCGCGACCCCGGACCACGTGTGGAACCTCCCGGCGGCGGAATCCGGGCCCGGGGCGGCATCCGGGGCCGGGGTCGGGTCCGGGGCCCCTGGCGCGCCCGGACCCGGCGGTCACTGACCGCGCCGGCCGTCCCCCGCCAGGTCCAGGTCCGCCGCGACCCGGGCCGCGACCTCCTCCGCGTACGCCGCGTCCGCCCGCTCGAAGGCGGCCCGCGAGGGCCCGCGCAGGAACGTCAGCGTCCCCAGGCTCCGCCCCCGGCTGCGCAGCACCGTGCACAGCGCGTGCGCCGCGCCCTCCGGCCAGCGCCGGGCGCGCGTCCAGTCCCCCGCGGCCGCGCCGGGCGGCGCGCTCGTCCGCACCGACCCGGTCCGGTCCAGCGCCTGCAGCGCCGGGTGCCCGGCCTCGTACCGCACGGGGATCGCCCCGGGCTCGGGCAGCCCCGGCAGGCCCGGCGGGGACGCCGCCCAGCGCAGCAGCCGCGCGCGCCCCGGTTCCCGTACGAGGTCCCGTACGGGCACGTCCAGTACGTCGAGCAGCGCGTGCTCGGCGAAGCCCGCCAGGGCGAACTCCAGCCGTACGGCCGCCGCCTCCGCCGGGTCCTCGCACTCGGCGGCGGCCCGCCCGGCCCGGTACAGCTGGTGGGAGCGGAACCGCAGCTGCGCCGTGTCGAGCTGCGCCTGCCGGTCCTCGGTGACGTCCTGGAACAGCAGGCCGACGCCGAGCGGTACGGGCTCCTCGGCGAGCGGCGAGGCCAGCCGCAGGAACCCGCAGCGCCAGCACCGCCGCCGCACGCCCTCGGGGGTCCGTACGGACACCCAGAGCTCCACGGGGGCCGGGGGCGCGCCCTCGGCCAGTACGTGCTGCAGGGCCCCCTCCAGCTCCTCCACGCCCTGCGCGAGCAGCTCCCCGAGCGGCCGCCCGAGCAGCGCGGTCCGGCCGGAGCCGAAGGCGCGGGCGGCGTGCGCGTTGACCACGGCGGGTCGCAGGTCCACGTCGACAAGGACGACGCCCCAGGAGGCGTCCTCCATCAGCGCCTCGCTCAGCGCGATGGACCGCTCCAGGTCGATCTGCGCGTGCACCTCGCTGAAGGCGCAGTACACCCCGGCCGGCTTCCCGCCGGCGCCGGGCACCCCGGCGGACTGGGTCCGCACGAGCACCCGCCCGCCGTCCTTGGTGAGCAGCGCGAACTCGTGCACCTGCCGTCCCGGAACGTCCTGGGCGGCCATGAGTCTGTCCTGCACGTCCTGCGCGTCGGCGGCCCGTACGGCCCACCCCGCGAACCCCTTGCGCCCCACGGCCTCCCCCGCGGACCACCCCAGGATCCGCTCGGCCTCGCGGTTCCAGTGGGTGATCACGCCGTCGGCATCGAACGCGCACAGAGCGGCGTCCATCCCGTCCAAAAGCGCTGCGAGCAGATCGTCGGCAGTCTCATTACGTCCGGATGCAGTCACCTGGGCCCCCTGCAGGTGTTCGCGTGTGCGGCACGTCACGCAATTGAACTGGAACGTGACGCACCCCACACCCACTTCCCGCAATCCTCCCGGTTTGTCCGAGCCCCAGGGGTGGCGGTCAGCCGAAGCCCTCCTCGTCGACCGGAACCGCACGACCGGGACGGTCACACGTTCGGGTGAGCGCTACGGGCCCGTCCGCGCGGCCGGTCGCAGGTGGCTAGCGTCGGTCACATCACGAGAAGGGAGGTCACTCGCTCCCTCACAGAGTGACCAGCCCCAGTCATCACGATCCCCGGATCAGACGAGGTGCCTCGATGACTACGTTCTCCGCAGGTGAGCAGACCCACCGGGCTGTGCTTCCTCAGCAGCCTGCTCTGGAATCCGCGAGCGCAGACACCCCTGGGAGCAGGGACGAAACGGCTCGCGGACTCCCGGCCACCGAGCCGGGTACCGGCGTGGAACATGGGCGAGGGGAGACCGGCGGGAACCGCACCTGGACCCGTCGGCGGAACGCCGGAGCCGCTGCCCCCGCAGCGGCCACGGCAGAGACCGGGAGCGGTGACGCTCCCCGCAGGACCGCAAGCCGGGTGTTCGTCCTGGCAAAGGGCGGTGAGCCTCTCATGCCCTGCCACCCCGCCCGTGCCCGAGAGTTGATCGGCAGCGGCCGTGCAGTCGTGGCCCGGCGGGCTCCGTTCACCATCAGGCTCAAGGGCCGGACGCGCGAATCCTCCGCCGTCACGGGCGTGCAGGTGCGCCTCGATCCCGGCTCAAGGGCGACGGGGATCGCAGTGACCGACGAACGCTGCCGTGTCGATCCACAGGGCCGAGCCTCCATCGCACGCCGAGGGCTGACCACAATCGAGCTCCGACACCGCGGGCAGCAGATCCGCAACGGCATGACGCGCCGCGCGGGCTACCGCCGCCGACGCCGCTCGGCGAACCTCCGGCACCGGGCACCCCGCCACGACAACCGCACCCGGCCGAGCGGGTGGCTGCCCCCGTCCCTGCGACATCGCGTCGACTCCACGATGTCCCTGGTCACACGGCTGTGCCGGTACGCACCCGTTCTCGAGATCCATGTGGAACATGCCGCCTTCGATACGGCCGCTGTCGCAAGGGGCAGGCATCCCGGTACGCGGGAGAACCTTGACTCCACGCACACCGGACCCGAGGTCCGGGAGTTCCTCATGGCCAAGTGGAACAGGTCCTGTGCTTACTGCGCCGCCACCGACGTGACCCTCAACCTCGAGCACGTTCGCCCCAGGAGCCGGGGAGGATCGGACAGGGTCTCGAATCTCGTCCTCGCCTGCGTTCCCTGCAATCAGGCGAAGGGGACGCGACGGGTCGAGGAGTTCCTCGCCGACCGGCCGGACCGCTTGGAGCGCGTGATCGCCCAGCTCAGGAGGCCGCTGCAGGATGTCGCAGCCATGAACGCCACCAGGCACCGGCTCGTGGACACCCTCGCCACTCTGGGCGTGCCCGTGCATACCTGGTCGAGCGCCCGCACCCATGCGAACCGTGCCGTGATGGGGCTACCCAAGAGCCACACGCTCGATGCCCTGTCACTCGGGCTTCTCGATCACCATCGAGGAGATGCCGTCGTACGGGTGCCCACGCAGATCCTGGTGGTGACCTCGACGGGGCGTGGCTCGTACGCCAGAACCACCCCGGACCGCTTCGGCTTCCCACGCCTGCGACGGCCTCGCAGCAAGACCCATCACGGATACGCCACCGGCGACCTCGTGCGCGCCGTGGTTCCCCGTGGGAAGTGGGCCGGCACCTGGGTGGGACGCATCTCCGTCCGGACGAGCGGGCAGCATCGGATCACCACTCCGAGCAGCCGTTTCGACGTCTCGTACAAACATCTGCGGATGGTTCGGAGAGCCGACGGATACGTCTACGGATTCGCCCCCGAAATTCGCTTGAGCGGTGTCCGCGAGGCTGCCTACAGTGGCAGCACACTGAAAGGAGGTGATCCCGGAAATGTATGAACTCCGGACGCGTGAGGTGGCTGCGGGCTAAAGCGCCCGCTGTCGCACGCACCCAGTGCGGTGCCCGGCGGAGTCGCCGGCGCCAATCCCAAGCAGTCACCCGACCCGCGGGCTCGCCGGTACGTCCGGCCGGCTTCTCCCCACTGCAGGGGGAGAGACCCGAGCCCGCGGGTCGTCTGCGTTCTCGGGGGTTTCGGGCCCCCGCCTACGCCATTACGGGCACAGGCGTTCCACTCGCCACTTCTCCGCCTCCAGGACGTACTTCAGGCGGTCGTGCAGGCGGTTCTCGTGGCCCTGCCAGAACTCCACCGCGTCCGGGACCACCCGGATGCCGCCCCACTGCGGGGGGACCGGGACCTGTTCGCCCTCCGGATAGCGGGCCTCCAGCTCGGCGTAGCGGCGGTCCAGCTCGGCGCGCGAGGCGATGACCGCCGACTGCTCGCTGGCCCAGGCGCCCAGCTGGGAGCCGTGCGGGCGGGAGCGGAAGTACGCCGCCGTCTCGTCGCGGCCGATGCGCGAGGCGTGGCCCGTGACGATGACCTGGCGGGCGATCGGATGCCAGGGGAAGAGCAGGGAGACGTACGGGTTGGCGTCGATCTCCCGGCCCTTGCGGGAGTCGTAGTTCGTGAAGAAGACGAATCCCCGCTCGTCGAACTGCTTCAGCAGCACCGTGCGCGAGCTGGGACGTCCCTCGGGGGTCGCGGTCGAGACGACCATCGCGTTGGGCTCGAAGACGTGCGCGACGGCGGCGTCCTGGAACCAGCGGGCGAACTGGCCCATCGGCTCGTCGGCGAGGCTCTCCTCGGAGACGAGCTGCGAGCGGTACTGCTTGCGCATGACGGCGGGGTCAAGGTCCTGATCGTTCACCCGGTCATCCTCCCCCAGGCGACGCGTACGGGGTGTGCCGTATGTCACGCTTCCCCGCGCCTTGCGGAACGGACAAAATCTTGGGGCCGGTCCGACGGTTCCACATGGGTGACCATCGGCCGTGCCGGGCATCAACGGGGATGACCGCGCCGGACCGCGAATCACGCCGGGAGCCGCGCGTGTTCGCACTATCTGAGGAGCTGCCTGATGTCCGACTTCGTACCCGGGCTCGAAGGCGTCGTCGCGTTCGAGACGGAGATCGCCGAACCCGACAAGGAAGGCGGGTCCCTGCGCTACCGGGGTGTCGACATCGAAGACCTCGTGGGCCACGTCTCCTTCGGGAACGTCTGGGGTCTGCTGGTCGACGGTGCCTTCAACCCCGGGCTGCCTGCCGCCGAGCCCTTCCCGATCCCGGTGCACTCCGGTGACATCCGGGTCGACGTGCAGTCGGCGCTCGCCATGCTCGCCCCCGTGTGGGGTCTGAAACCGCTGCTCGACATCGACGAGCGCACCGCCCGCGACGATCTGGCGCGCGCCGCCGTGATGGCCCTTTCGTACGTCGCCCAGTCCGCCCGCGGCCAGGGCCGGCCGATGGTCCCGCAGAGCGAGATCGACAAGGCCGAGTCCGTCGTCGAGCGGTTCATGATCCGCTGGCGGGGCGAGCCCGACCCGAAGCACGTCAAGGCCGTCGACGCGTACTGGACCTCGGCCGCCGAGCACGGGATGAACGCTTCCACGTTCACCGCCCGGGTGATCGCCTCGACGGGTGCCGATGTCGCGGCCGCGCTGTCCGGGGCGGTCGGGGCGATGTCCGGGCCGCTGCACGGTGGGGCGCCGTCGCGGGTGCTGGGGATGATCGAGGAGATCGAGCGCACCGGCGACGCCGTGGCCTACGTGAAGAAGGCCCTGGACAAGGGCGAGCGGCTGATGGGCTTCGGCCACCGCGTCTACCGCGCCGAGGACCCGCGCGCCCGCGTGCTGCGGCGTACGGCCAAGGAGCTGGACGCCCCGCGCTACGAGGTGGCGGCCGCGCTGGAGAAGGCCGCGCTGGAGGAGCTGCACGCGCGGCGCCCCGACCGGGTGCTCGCGACCAACGTGGAGTTCTGGGCCGCGATCATGCTGGACTTCGCGGAGGTCCCGGCGCACATGTTCACCTCGATGTTCACGTGCGCCCGTACCGCCGGCTGGTCGGCGCACATCCTCGAGCAGAAGCGGACGGGCCGTCTGGTGCGTCCGTCGGCCCGCTACACCGGGCCGGGCGTCCGCAAGCCGAGCTCCATCGAGGGGTTCTCCGACATCACGGATCTGGCGCGCAGCTGAGCTGAGCCCGGTGGGGCCGGGCTGGGCTGGGCTGGGCTGGTTACGGCTGCCACCGCACAGGGTTGCCGAGTCGCTAAGCCGAACGCAGAAGGGCACCGCCCCCTCCGGGGTGCGGTGCCCTTCTGCGTCAGGTCAACACCGCGTCCAGGATGCGGGCCCACTGCGCCACCACCCGTGCCCTGCGGGCCGTGTCGTCCGTGAGGACGTTGGCCAGGCCCAGGCCGCGGGCCATGTCGAGGAGGCCCTGCACGGTTTCCCGTACGCCGGGTACGGACTCGTCCGCGCCCAGCAGTTCCACGGCGATGCGGTGGGTCTCGCGGCCGACGCGGGCCTCCAGCTCGGTGACCCGGGGGCGCAGCTGCTCCTCGTTGGAGGCGGCCACCCACAGCTGGAGGGCGGCGCGGAAGAGTACGCCCGTGTACATGTCCACGAGGGCTTCGACGACTGCGGGGCGCGCCGCCGGGCCGGCCTGGAAGAGCTCGCGCAGGGCGGTGGAGCGTTCCTCGGCCACGTACTCGACGGCCGCGGTGAACAGGTCCTCGCGGGTCGGGAAGTGGTGCTGGGCCGCGCCCCGTGAGACCCCGGCCCGTTCCGCGACGACGGACACCGTGGAGCCCGCCCAGCCGTGTTCGGCCAGGCAGGAGACGGCCGCTTCCAGCAGGTGGCGGCGGGTGACCCGGCTGCGGGCCTGCTTGGGGCCGGTCGCCGTCGTCAGCGCCGCCATGACGGGTCCCGGCGCTCGAAGCGGGCGGTGATGCCCTCGCGGGCCTCGGCGGAGGCGAAGTGGCGGGCCGAGAGTTCGGTGAGTGCGGGTCCGTCCTCGGCCAGGGCGGCTCGTACGGGGGCTGTGAGCAGGCTTTTTGTGGCTGCCAGGGCTTGGGGGCCCGCTTTGCGGAGGCCTTCGAGGAGGGGCGCGAGGATCTTGTCCACATCCTCGCCGTCGAGGGTGAGGAGGCCGATGCGGGTGGCTTCGGCGGCGTCGAAGGCCTCGGCGGTCAGGAAGTAGCGGGCGGCCGCGCGGGGGTCCAGGCGGGGCAGCAGGGGTGCGGAGATGACGGCCGGGACGACGCCGATGTGGGTCTCGGTGAAGGCGTACGTGGACGCGGGGCCGGCGGCGGCGATGTCGCAGGCGCCGAGCAGGCCGAGGCCGCCCGCGCGGACGTGGCCGGTGACGCGGGCGACCACGGGCTTGGGGAGTTCGGTGATCTCGCGGAGGAGGGCGAGGAAGTCGGCGGGGTCGCAGGGGGTCTTGAGGTCGGCGCCCGCGCAGAAGGTGTTGCCGGTGTGGGTGAGGACGACCGCGGCTGTGGTCTCGTCGGCGGCGGCTTCGACGAGGGCGGCCCTGAGTTCTTCGACCAGGGGCGCGGAGAGGGCGTTGCGGTTGGCCGGGGAGTCCAGGGTGAGGGTGGTGACGCCGGTCGCTCGCGCGGCGTGGACCAGTGGGGGCATGTCTCCTCCGGAGGGGGTGTGGGGGCGGGTCCCCTCCGGGGAGGGTATGCGGGGGGTGCCGGGGCCGGGGGCGGGGTGGTGGGTGGGGGCTAGTAGGACTTGGGGAGGCCCAGGGTTTGGTGGGAGATGAAGTTGAGGATCATCTCGCGGCTGACCGGGGCGATGCGGGCGACCCTGGAGGCGGTGATCAGGGCGGCGAGGCCGTATTCGCGGGTGAGGCCGTTGCCGCCCAGGGTGTGGACGGACTGGTCGACCGCGCGTACGCAGGCTTCGCCGGCGGCGTACTTGGCCATGTTGGCGGCTTCGCCCGCGCCCATGTCGTCGCCGGCGTCGTAGAGGTGGGCGGCCTTCTGCATCATCAGGCGGGCGAGTTCCAGCTCGATGTGGGCGGCCGCCAGGGGGTGGGCGATGGCCTGGTGGGCGCCGATGGGAGCCTTCCAGACCTGGCGGGTCTTGGCGTAATCGACGGCCTTGTCCAGGGCGTAGCGGCCCATGCCGATGGCGAAGGCGGCCGTCATGATCCGTTCCGGGTTGAGGCCCGCGAAGAGCTGGAGGAGGCCCGCGTCCTCGTCTCCGACCAGGGCGGAGGAGGGAAGTCGTACGTTCTCGAGGGTGAGCTCGAATTGCTTTTCCGCCGCCTGGAGTTCCATGTCGATGGCGGTGTGCTCGAAGCCCGGGGTGTCGCGGGGGACGATGAACAGGCAGGGCTTGAGGCTGCCGGTGCGGGCGTCTTCCGTGCGGCCGACGATGAGGGTGGCGTCGGCGATGTCCACGCCGGAGATGAAGACCTTGCGGCCGGTCAGCAGCCAGTCCTCGCCGTCGCGGCGGGCGGTGGTGGTGATGCGGTGGGAGTTGGAGCCGGCGTCGGGTTCGGTGATGCCGAAGGCCATGGTGCGGGTGCCGTCGGCGAGGCCGGGGAGCCAGGAGCGCTTCTGTTCCTCGGTGCCGAAGCGGGCGATGACCGTGCCGCAGATGGCCGGTGAGACGATCATCATGAGGAGGGGACAGCCCGCGGCCCCGAGTTCCTCGAGGACGATGGAGAGTTCGGCGATGCCGCCGCCTCCGCCGCCGTACTCCTCGGGGAGGTTGACCCCGAGGTAGCCGAGCTTGGCGGCGTCGGCCCACAGTTCGTCGGGGTGGCGGCCCTCCCGGGCGAGGCGGGCCAGGTACTCGCGGCCGTACTTCTGGCCGAGGGCGGCGACGGCCGCGCGCAGGGCCTTGTGTTCTTCGGTTTCGAGCGTGGTGGTGGAGCTCATGCTTCCTCCTGGACTACGGCGAGCAGGGCGCCGAATTCGACCTGTTGGCCGGTGACGGCGTGGAGCGCGGTGAGCGTGCCGGAGGCGGGCGCGAGGATGCGGTGTTCCATCTTCATCGCCTCCAGCCAGAGCAGGGGCTGCCCGGCGGTGACCGTTGAGCCGGGGGCGAGGCCTTCGGCTACGCGGACGACGGTGCCGGGCATGGGGGCGAGCAGGGAGCCCGGTTCGGTGCGGTCCTGGGGGTCCGCGAACCGGGGGACGGGGGTCAGGGTGTGGGAGCCGGCGTGTGCGGAGTCCACGTGGATCTCGGGGTTGTTCGAATTCTGTTTCACGTGGAACACGCGGCGGATTCCGTCGACTTCGAGGGTGACCAGGTCCCTAGTGGCCTTCAGGACTCGAACATTGGGGTGGTCCACGAGTTCCGGGGGACCGTTGCGGGTCGGGCGGTAGCCGATCTCGTACTCGGTGCCGGCCGTCGTGTAGCGGCGGGTCTGCGGCTGGGAGCGGAGGTTGCGCCAGCCGCCGAGGCGGACGGCCAGGGGGGCGTCGGGGGCGGGGGCCGCCTCGGCGAGGGCGGCGGCCAGCGCGGAGAGTGCGGGGGCCGGGTCGTCCGGGGCGGTTTCGGTGAGGGCGGGCAGGTGGCGCTCGTAGAAGCCGGTGTCGAGCCGGCCGGCGGCGAACTCCGGGTGCCGCAGGGACCGTACGAGGAGCTCGCGGTTGGTGGTCAGCCCGTGGATGCGGGCTGAGGCGAGGGCGTGCGCGAGGGCGCGTACGGCCTCGGCGCGGGTCGGGGCGTGCGCGACGACCTTGGCGAGCATGGGGTCGTAGTGGACGGAGACCGTGTCCCCGTCGGTGAAACCCGTATCCACGCGGACCGTTGAGGGAAAGGCGAGGGTCTGCAGGACGCCGGTCTGCGGGCGCCAGTCATGGGCCGGGTCCTCGGCGTAGAGGCGGACCTCGACGGCGTGTCCGGTGGGCTGCGGGGGCGTGAGCGGGAGGGGTGCGCCCTCGGCGATGCGGAGTTGGAGGGCGACCAGGTCCAGGCCGAAGACGGCCTCGGTGACGGGGTGTTCCACCTGGAGGCGGGTGTTCATCTCCAGGAAGTACGGGCGGCCCTCGGCGGTGACGAGGAACTCGACGGTGCCCGCGCCCTGGTACGAGACCGCCCGCGCGGCGGCGACGGCCGCCTCGTGCAGGCTCGTGCGCAGGGTCTCGGGCAGGCCGGGCGCGGGGGCCTCTTCGATGACCTTCTGGTGGCGCCGCTGGAGGGAGCAGTCGCGGGTGCCCAGCGCCCAGACGGTGCCGTGGGCGTCGGCGAGGATCTGCACCTCTACGTGGCGGCCGCGTTCCACGTAGGGCTCGGCGAAGACCTCGCCGTCGCCGAAGGCGGAGCGGGCCTCGGCGCGGGCCGCCTCCAGTTCCTCCTTGAGCGCGTCGAGGTCCCGTACGACGCGCATCCCGCGGCCTCCGCCGCCCGCCGCGGCCTTGAGGAGCAGCGGGAGGTCGGCGGCGGTGGCTTCGGCCGGATCGACGGGCTCCAGGAGCGGGACGCCGGCGGCGCGCATCAGCTCCTTGGCCCGGGTCTTGGAGGCCATGGCCTCGATGGCCCGGGGCGGCGGGCCGATCCAGGTGAGTCCGGCGGCCTGGACCTCGCGGGCGAAGTCGGCGTTCTCGGAGAGGAATCCGTAGCCGGGGTGGACGGCGTCGGCCCCGGCCGCGAGGGCGGCCTTGATGATCAGGTCGCCGCGCAGGTAGGTGTCGGCGGGGGCCGCGCCGGGGAGTCGTACGGCCGTGTCGGCGGTGCGTACGTGCAGGGCGTCGGCGTCGGGGTCGGAGTGGACGGCCACGGTGGCCAGGCCCAGGGCACTGGCCGTGCGGAAGACGCGGACGGCGATCTCGCCGCGGTTGGCCACCAGGACGGAGGACAGGAGGGTGCTGGGCAGGGTGCTGGGGAGAGTCATGTGCGGGCTCACATCCGGAAGACGCCGAAGCCGCCACGGGCGCCCTCGACGGGGGCGTTGTGGACGGCCGACAGGCACAGGCCGAGGACGGTCCGGGTGTCGCGCGGGTCGATGACCCCGTCGTCGTACAGCCGGCCGGACAGGAACATGGGCAGGGATTCGGACTCGATCTGCGCCTCGACGAAGGCGCGCATGCCGGCGTCCGCCTCTTCGTCGTAGGGCTGCCCCTTCGCGGCGGCCGACTGGCGCGACACGATGGAGAGCACGCCGGCGAGCTGGGCGGGGCCCATGACGGCGGATTTGGCGCTGGGCCAGGCGAAGAGGAAGCGGGGCTCGTAGGCGCGGCCGCACATGCCGTAGTGGCCGGCGCCGTAGCTGGCGCCGATGAGGACGGACAGGTGCGGGACCTTCGAGTTCGACACCGCGTTGATCATCATCGAGCCGTGCTTGATGATGCCGCCCTGCTCGTACTCCTTGCCGACCATGTAGCCGGTGGTGTTGTGGAGGAAGAGGAGCGGGATGTCGCGCTGGTTGGCGAGCTGGATGAACTGGGCGGCCTTCTGCGATTCCGCGCTGAACAGCACGCCCTGGGCGTTGGCGAGGATGCCGACCGGGTAGCCGTGGAGGGTGGCCCAGCCGGTGACCAGGCTGGTGCCGTAGAGGGGCTTGAACTCGTCGAAGTCGGAGGCGTCGACGATCCGGGCGATGACCTCGCGGGGGTCGAAGGGGGTCTTGAGGTCGGCGGGGACGATGCCGAGCAGTTCCTCGGGGTCGTGCAGCGGCTCCTGTGCGGGCCGCGGATCGGGCTGCGGCTTGCGGTGGTTCAGGCGGGCGACCACGCGGCGGGCCTGGCGGATGGCGTCGTGCTCGTCGAGGGCGTAGTAGTCGGCGAGGCCGGAGGTACGGGCGTGCATGTCGGCGCCGCCGAGGGACTCGTCGTCGCTCTCCTCGCCGGTGGCCATCTTCACCAGCGGCGGACCGCCGAGGAACACCTTCGAACGGTCCTTGATCATGATGGTGTGGTCGGACATCCCGGGGATGTACGCGCCGCCGGCGGTGGAGTTGCCGAAGACGACGGCGATGGTGGGGATGCCCTCCGCCGAGAGCCGGGTGATGTCGCGGAAGATCGCGCCGCCCGGGATGAAGATCTCCTTCTGGGAGGGGAGATCGGCGCCGCCGGACTCCACGAGGCTGATGCAGGGGAGCCGGTTCTGGCGGGCGATCTCGTTGGCCCGCAGGGCCTTCTTGAGGGTCCAGGGGTTCGAGGCGCCGCCCCGGACGGTGGGGTCGTTGGCGGTCACCAGGCACTCGACGCCCTCGACCGTGCCGATGCCGGTGACCATCGAAGCCCCGACCGGATAGTCGCTGCCCCAGGCGGCGAGCGGGGACAGCTCCAGGAACGGGGTGTCCGGATCGAGCAGCAGCTCGATCCGCTCCCGGGCGAGGAGCTTGCCGCGCTGCTTGTGGCGGGCGGTGTACTTCTCCCCACCGCCGAGCAGGGCCCCCGCGTGCGCGGCGTCGAGCTCGGCGAGCCGTTCCAGGGCGGCGGTACGCGCCTGCGCGTGCTCGGGGGCGAGCGGGTCGACGGCGGTCTTGAGACGGGTCACGGGGTCCCCTCCGGGGTGGTGGGCGCGGGCGTTCGCGACGGTGGGGGCGGGGTGGCCGGGGCATCGAGCAGGGCTGCGGGGATGTCCATGTGGCGGGAGCGGAGCCACTCGCCGAGGGCCTTGGCCTGGGGGTCGAAACGGTGGCCGGAGGCGACGCCGTCGCCGAGGACGCGGGTGATCGTGAAGTTGAGGGACCGGAGGTTGGGGAGCTCGGCGCGGGTCACTTCCAGGGGGGCCGTCTCGGGGAGCAGTGCCTTGAAGGCGTCGACGGTGAGGGTGGCGCGGAGCCAGTCCCATGCGGGGGCGGTCTCGACCCACACGCCGACGTTGGCATCACCGCCCTTGTCGCCGCTGCGGGCCCCCACGAGCCGCCCGAGCGGCACCCTGCGCGTGGGGCCCGCGCTGCGGGTCGTGGTGGGCCCTGCGGGGCTTTCCCCCGCCCCGCCCTTTCCCGAAACCGGGCTCCGCCCGGACCCTTCGGGGGACTCCGGCGGAGTCACCCGGACGCGCGTGCCGTCCGGGAGGACTGCCGTGTGGGGGGCCTCGGCGGCCGGGGTCGTGGTGGACGTGAAGGTGCCGTACGGCTGGGGCGGGGTCGGGGGGGCCGTGACGTGGAAGCCCGGGTAGCTCGCCAGGGCCAGCTCGATCGCCGCCGAGGTCAGGGCGCGGCCCACCCGGTCGGGAGAGGGGTCCCGGACCACCAGGCGCAGGAGGGCGCTCGCCGTCTCCTCCGTTTCCGCGTCCTCGTGGTCCGTACGGGCGAGGGTCCAGGCGACCGAGGCCACGGAGGAGAGGAGGGGTGCCAGCTGCGAGCGCACCAGCGCCGACTTCTCCTCGATGTCCAGGCCCGTCAGGACGAAGACCACCTCGTTGCGCCAGCCCCCGATCCGGGTCACCCCCACCTTCAGGGTCGCCGGCGGGGCCTCCCCCAGGGTTCCGGAGATCGCCACCCGGTCGGGGCCCGCCTGCGTCAGCCGTACCGTGTCCAGGCGGGCCGTCGCGTCGGGGCCCAGGTAGCGGGCGCCCTGGGTCTCGTACAGGAGCTGCGCCGTGACCGTGCCGACCGAGACGACGCCGCCCGTGCCCGGGTGCTTGGTGATGACCGAGGAGCCGTCCTCGGAGATCTCCGCCAGCGGGAAGCCCGGCCGGGAGACGTCGTGCCGGGTGAAGAAGGCGTAGTTGCCGCCGGTGGCCTGCGTCCCGCATTCCAGTACGTGGCCCGCCACCACCGCCCCGGCCAGCCGGTCGTGGTCGTCCGGAGCCCAGTCGAACCACCAGGCCGCCGGCCCGCTGACCAGCGCCGCGTCCGTGACCCGGCCGGTCACCACCACGTCCGCGCCCGCCCGCAGGCAGGCGGTGATGCCCGCACCGCCGAGGTAGGCGTTCGCGGTGAGCGCGCCCTCCCCGTACGGCATCAGGTCGTCGCCCTCCACGTGCGCGACCGCGACGGGGACCGACAGTTTCGCGGCCAGCGCCCGTACCTCGCCGGCGAGTCCCGCCGGGTTCAGTCCGCCCGCGTTCACGACGATCCGTACGCCCCGCTCGTGCGCGAGGCCGAGGCACTCCTCCAGCTGGCGCAGGAAGGTTTTGGCGTAGCCGAGTTCCGGGTTCTTCACACGGTCGCGGCCGAGGATCAGCATGGTCAGCTCGGCGAGGTAGTCCCCCGTCAGCACGTCGAGGGGGCCGTCCGTCAGCATCTCGCGCAGGGCGGAGGAACGGTCTCCGTAGAAGCCCGACGCATTGCCGATGCGCAGCGGGCGCCGGGTCACCGGGAGGCCCCCGGCGCGCGGCCCGGGCCCGCCGGGCCCGCGAAGGCCTGGGCGATGTCGAGCCAGCGGTCGGCGTCGGGGCCGGACGCCGTCAGGGCGAGGTCGGCGCGGTGGGCGCGCTGGGTCACCAGGAGGCAGAAGTCGAGGGCGGGGCCGGTGATCCGCTGCGGCGCGTCCTCGGGGCCGTACGTCCACACCTCGGCGGAGCCGGGAGCGGTCAGCTCCACCCGGAACTCCCCCGCCGGCGCCGCCAGTCCCCGTACCGCGTACGCGTAGTCGCGCGCCCGTACGCCGATGCGTGCCACGTGCCGCAGCCGGCCGGTCGGGACGCGGTGCACGCCGAGCGCGTCGGCCACGTCCTGGCCGTGCGCCCAGGTCTCCATCAGGCGGGCGCTCGCCATCGACGCGGCCTTCATCGGCGGCCCGTACCAGGGGAACTTCGCTTCGGGCGAGGCCGCGGCGAGGGCCCCGTCGAGGGCGGTACGGCCCTCCCGCCAGCGGGTGAGCAGTTCGGCGGGGGCCAGCGCGGCCCCGGCCTCGGCGCCCTCGTCGACGAAGGTGTCGGGCGCCTTGACGGCTTCCTCGACCAGTTCCGCGAAGGCGGCGGCGTCGGTGAGGGCGAGCAGCGAGGCCCGGTCGGTCCAGTGCAGGTGGGCGATCTGGTGGGCGATGCTCCAGCCGGGCGCGGGCGTGGGCCGCGCCCAGTCGGCGGCGGACAACTCCCCCACCAGGGCATCGAGTTCCCTGCCCTCCTCGTGGAGATCGACGAAGACGGCGACAGCGGACGGATCGGGCACGGGTGCGCTCCCCTTCTCGGCGTGAGGGGAAGCCTGGCAGCCGTCCACAAAACAATCAAGCGTGCTTGCATTATTTTTCGAACGCGCCGTTCGGCTTCGCCCGAGCCCTCCCGCACCGCGTCAACTCGGCGCTGCGGTAGCCGGTTTCGGCGAGGTTGCGCGTGACGTGCGCCTGCGGAGAGGATCGGCGCCATGGTCAACGAGATGCCCGAGGGCACGGTCAGCGGCCCGATCGGCGGCCCGGTCAAGGGCCCGGTCAAGGGCGTGATGTTCGACTTCTCCGGAACCCTGTTCCGCGTGGAGCCCACCGAGGACTGGCTGCGCGCGGTCGTGGCGGAAACCGGGCTCGACCTGCCCGAGGCCGAACTCGTGGACTGCGCGCGCCGCCTGGAGGAAGCCGGAGCCCTGCCCGGAGGGGCGAACCCGCGCCGGCTGCCGCACCGTCTCGAGGCGCTGTGGCGGGTGCGGGACCTGAACTTCGACAACCACCGGACCGTCTACACCGCCCTCGCCCGGGAGGCCTCGCTGCCCGCGCCGGAGCTGGCCGACGCCCTGTACGCCCGGCACCACACCCCCGCGGCCTGGCGGCCCTACCCCGATACCGCCTCCACCCTCGTCGCCCTGCGCGAGCGCGGCATCCCGGTCGCCGTCGTCAGCAACATCGGCTGGGACCTGCGGCCCGTCTTCCGGGCGCACGGGCTGCACCCCTACGTCGACTCCTACCTGCTCTCCTTCGAGCAGGGGGTCCAGAAGCCCGATCCCCGGCTCTTCCGGGCCGCCTGCGAAGCGCTCGGACAGGAGCCCGCCGACGTGCTCATGGTCGGCGACGACCACGTCGCGGACGCGGGGGCCGCGGCCCTGGGGTGCCGGGTCGAACTGGTCGCCCACCTGCCGGTCGACCAGCGGCCGGACGCACTGGGCGCGGTGCTCGGGCTGCTCTGAGACGGCCGGCTCACGCACCCGCGGGAGACCGGCGGGTCAGGTCCATGGTCCAGTTGAGGAGCCAGCTCTCGCCCCGGTCGGTGGAGAAGTACTGCTCCCAGCGCGGGCTGTCCGTCAGCGTCCCCGACCACACGAAGCGCACCTGGACCGGCGTGCCCCCGCTGGTGTCCTCGCCGTGGAAGACGCCCCTGCCCGTGCCCGGCTCGAAGCTTCCCGCGACGGGCGGGAAGAGGGTCCCGGTCCGGGCGCTCGCCCAGTTGAGGGTCCACTGGCCGCGCTCGTGGTCGTAGAGCCGCAGGGTCAGGCCGGCGGCGCCCTTCGTCGGGAACTCGATCTCGTCGAAGTTCGCGGCGCCGCCGAAGTGGCGGGTGACCCTGGAGATCCCGGGGAACTCCTCCCATCCGCCGTCGGGGTCGAGGGCGTCGACGAGGCGGCGGTTGGCCACGTCCCAGGCGCCGACGAGGAAGTCGAAGTCGTTCATGCGGGCTCTCCCCTGAGTGTTCCGGTGTTCCGGTGTTCCGGTGCTGATGGGGATGACCGTAGGGGCACTCCACTGACATCCTTTGTCAGTGGAGTGCCCATGAAATCCAGCCGACTGCTCTCGATCCTGCTGCTGCTCCAGACCAGGGGCCGGATGACCGCCGCCGAGCTCGCCGAGGAGCTCGAGGTGTCCGTCCGTACGGTCTACCGCGACGCGGAGGCGCTGGCCGCCTCCGGTGTCCCGCTGTACGGCGACGCCGGCCACAGCGGCGGCTACCAGCTCCTCGACGGCTACCGGACCCGTCTCACCGGCCTGGCCGCGGGCGAGGCGGAAGCCCTGTTCC
The DNA here is from genome assembly GCF_053609185.1 of Streptomyces sp. NPDC054956. Classification (NCBI taxonomy): domain Bacteria; kingdom Bacillati; phylum Actinomycetota; class Actinomycetes; order Kitasatosporales; family Streptomycetaceae; genus Streptomyces; species Streptomyces sp. NPDC054956. The sequence goes on from NZ_JBSGXB010000017.1 coordinate 19,507, forward strand.
TCACCTCGATGCCCGGCCCGGCCGCCGAACTCGGCCTCGGCCGCGCCCTGTCCGCCGCCCAGCTGAAACTGCGCGCCGCCCTGCCCGCGGAGCTGCGCGCGCAGGCCGACCGGATGCGGCTGCGGTTCCACCTGGACGCGCCGGGCTGGTACGCGGAGCACGAGGAGACCCCGCACCTGGGGCGGGTGGCCGACGCGGTGTGGCGGGGGCGGGTGATCGAGGTCCGGTACCGGCGCTGGAAGGCGCCCCACGAGGTGGACCGGCGCCTGGCCCCGTACGGGCTGGTCCTGAAGGCCGGGCGCTGGTACCTGGTCGCGGGCGCGGCGGGCCCGGCAGGCACGGCGAGCCCGGCAGGCACGGCGGCCGGCGCTCCGGCGCGCCGGCCGGAGCCGGTGGCCGTGGAGCCCGCCGGGCCGTACACCTACCGGGTGGACCAGGTCCTGGCGGTCCGGGAGACCGGCGAGGAGTGCGTGCTCCCGGACGGGTTCGAGCTGGCCGCCCACTGGCAGCGCACCCAGGCGGAGTTCCACGAGCGGCTGCACCCGGAGCAGGCGGAGGTACGGCTGTCCGCGCGGGGAGCGGCCCGGCTGACCGGGGCCCAGGCCAAGGCCCTGGCGGCGGCCGGGACCCCGGACCCCGAACTGCCCGGGTGGACACGGGTGGTGCTGCCGATCGAGTCGCAGGCGCACGCGGAGTCGCAGTTCCTGGAACTGGGCGCGGAGGCGGAGGTCCTCGCCCCGCCGGAGCTGCGGGAGCGGATCGCGGCGGCCGTCACCGCGATGGCCGCCCGGTACGGAGCCACGGCCCCGGCAGGGCCCGGAAATCCGTACCCGGACCAATCCGGCTGAGGCCTTCCCTCCGCCCCCGCACCGCTGGGATGCTCCCCGCATGACGACTCCGCGCATGACGACTCTTCGGATGTACTTCGCCGCTGCCGCGCTGAGCACCCTCGCGCTGGGCGTGACCATGGCGAGCGGCTGGGGCCCGGACTATCCGGCCGGGGAGACCGCCCGCACCGGCTTCTCCCTCTCCGCCTGGGCCGCGGACTGGCCGACGGCGGCCACCCACGTAGAGGCGAACGTGCAGCACGCGGACGTGGTCCCGCACACGGACGGCGACATCGTCTGGAACTGAGCACGGCGGCTCCCACCGGCCCGGGAGCCCCGTCCGCGCACCCCCGTCTTGGCTTGAACTCCCCCTGGACCGGCGGAAGTCGGTATACCGTCGTCGCCGACCGGGACGGGCCAGGGGCGGGGGCGGCATGAGTGGCGACATTCGCTATCGGGTGGAGCGCATAGCGCTGGCCTCGATGGCCACTTCGGGCGTCGTCGTGCTGATCGCGGACCTCCTGGGATGGCTCGACGCGCTGGCCCCCGGGGGCACGCTCCCCAAGGTCACGCTGCTCATCCTCAGCACGGTCACCGTCTTCCTCCTGCTGGAGATCGACCGCCTGCGCAAACTCGACGTGGTGCAGGAGCAGGTCGCCCGGCTCGACACCAACCTCCAGACGCAGCTCGCCAAGCTGGACATCGACACCGTCGCGCAGCAGCTCAAGCAGGAGAACTACCTCGGCGTGGTCCGGGTGCACGGGGAGTTCCCCGTCCCGGTGTTCAACGGGTTCGTGGAGGAAGCCTCCCAGGAGGTGGTCATCCTGCAGACGTGGATGCCCAACCTGGAGCAGCTCCAGACCTCGCTGGAGAAGGCCCTCGTCAACCAGCGGATCCCCGTGCGCATCCTGCTGCTGCACCCGGCCTCACCGGTGGCCGGACTGCGCGACGAGGCCCTGCGGACGGTACGGGACCCCGCCTTCGCGGTGGACGTGCAGGCGAGCGTGCGCAGGTGCCTGGCCGGCCTCGCGGAGCTCCACCGGGCGGTCCCGGAGGAGGACCGGGGCCTGCTCCAGGTGCGGGTGTACAACTCCCTGCCGTCCATCGCCGTGCACAAGGTCGACGAGCACTTCCTGGTCAGCTCGTTCCTGCACGCCCAACTCGCCATCGATTCCGCCCAGATCGAGATCGACGGCAGTGACAGCACGATGGGCCGGCAGGTCCTGAAGGAGCTGGACACGCTGTGGGGAATCGGCCACGACGTGGCCTTCCCGGACTGGCGCGAGTCGATCAGAGCCAGAAGTCTGTGAACCACGGAAGGGTACGGCCATGCACGATCTGCACGATCTGGACGCGTTCGAGGACACGCTGATCGGACGGTTCGAGGAACATCCGGTCCTGGCGAACATCAAGCTGCTGCCGGACGAGGACTTCGCCGCGCTCCTGCTCCAGCGGCGCTTCGTATCGCTCGCGTTCACCCCGTCGTACGACCTGGCGATCGATCTGCTGGGCGACGAGGAGGGGCTGCGCATCGCCCGGATCATCCTGCGCGAGGAGTACCCGGACGACACCGGCCACTCGCCCTCGCACCGCGAGGACATGACCTGGGACCTGCGCCGCCTCGGGGTCTCCAGGGAGGCGCTGGTCGCGTCGAGGCCGACGGACGCGACGAAGCGCGCGATCGCCGACACCCTCGGCCTGATCGCGGACGCGGGCGGCCACGAGGACGCGGACCTGAGGCTGCTGACCGTCCTGCGGTTCTGGGGCGAGGTCCTGGTCTCGGTCGAGTACGGACGGCTGTGGGAGCGGATGGAACCGCTGCTCGCGCCCGGGGGCCGGGTCCAGTCGCGCTTCTACCACCCGCACCACCTGCACGACGCGAAGACGCACTCCCTCGCGACGGTGTCCCTGCTGTCCGCCACGCACTCCGACCGCCTGGCCACGCGGGTGATCGAGCTCCTCGCCCGGGAGGGCACGACGGACCGCTTCAAGGAGATGGAGGAGCGCACGCTCCGGCTCAAGACGGCGTTCTACGACCAGTTCCTGCCCGCGCTGGACCGCGTCGCGAGCTGAGACGGCGGGGCGCCGGGAGCGCAGGGCCGCCGCGCGGACGGCTCAGGCCGTCGGATCCAGCGGCCTCGGCTCCGACTTCGGATTCGGCGTCCGCGTCGGCGTCAGCTCCGACTTCGAGTTCGGCCGCGGGCTGCGGCTCCGGGTCGTCTGGGAGCGGACCGCGCCCATGCTCGCCGCGATGACCAGCGCGATCGCCACCGCGTCCAGCGCCGACAGCGCCTGGCTCAGTACGAGGAAGCCCGCCGTCGCGGCGATCGCGGGTTCCAGGCTCATCAGGATCGCGAAGGTCGGCGCCGGCAGCTTGCGCAGGGCCAGCAGTTCCAGCGTGTAGGGCAGCACCGAGGACAGGACCGCCACGCCGAGCCCGAGGGCCAGGGTGCTGGGGAGGAGGAGCGCGGAGCCCGCCTCGATCACGCCGAGCGGGAGCGAGAGCACGGCCGCGACGGCCATCGCGAGCGCGAGCCCGTCCGCCTGCGGGAAGCGGCGGCCGGTCCGCGCGTTGAAGACGATGTACGCCGCCCACATGCCGCCGGCGCCGAGCGCGTACGCGGCGCCCAGCGGGTCGAGTCCGCCGAAGCCGCCTCCGCCGTGGGTGGACAGGAGCACGACGCCGGCCAGCGCCAGGCCTGCCCACAGCAGGTTCATCAGGCGGCGCGATACGACGACGGACAGCACCAGCGGGCCCAGCACCTCCAGGGTGACGGCGGGGCCCAGCGGGATGCGGTCGATGGCCTGGTAGAAGAGGCCGTTCATGCCGGCCATGGTGACGCCGAACCACCAGACGGTGGTCCAGTCGGAGCGCGAGTACCCGCGGACCTTGGGCCGGCAGACGACCAGCAGCACCAGCGCGGCCGCTGCGAGCCGCAGCGTGACCACGCCCGCCGCGCCCGCCCTCGGCATGATCATGACCGCGAGGGCGGCCCCGAACTGCACCGAGACGCCCGCCGTGACCACCAGCGCGACGGGCCCGAAGCGCGCCCGGAAGGACCCGTCCGCGGCCGTGGCCCCGGGGGTGGGGGCGGGCGTGGATGCGGGGGCGGTGGGCGGGGCGGGGGAGGTCGGTGCGGCCATCTCTCCAGACTAGGGGGTGCGTAAGGACCGTGCATGTGTGTGTTGCCTTACATGGCGACGGTGCGCGGGCTTGCGGGCGGGCTTGCGGGCGGGCTCGACGCGGCTCAGGACGGCGGGTGCGGGGGCGCCTCGGGCAGGGGCCCGGACGGGTCCTCGGGCAGGGCGTCCGCGAGCACCTCGGCCAGGTGGCGGGCCCGGCCGCCGGACAGTTGCCCGATCTGGGTCCGGCAGGAGAAACCGTCCGCCAGGACCTCGGTACCGGGGGCGGCCGCGCGCAGCGACGGCAGCAGCTGCTCCTCGGCGCAGGCCACGGAGACCTCGTGGTGACCCGGCTCGAAGCCGAAGTTCCCCGCGAGTCCGCAGCAGCCGCCGCTGAGGTCACCGGTGAGACCGGCGCGCTCGCGCAGCCGGCGGTCGGGGGCGTCGCCGAGGACGGCGTGCTGGTGGCAGTGGGTCTGGCCGGCGACCGGCCGGTCGATGCGGGGCGGCTGCCAGTGCGGGGCGTACTCCTCCAGGGTCTCGGCGAAGGTCCGCACGGCGGCGGCGAGGCGGTGCGCGCGGGGGTCCTGCGGGAGGAGGGCGGGCAGGTCGGTGCGGAGCGCTGCCGCGCAGCCCGGTTCGAGGACGGTGACGGGCCCCTGCGGGTCGCCCACGGCGTCCAGGGTGCGGAGCAGGACCTTGCGGGCGTGGTCGAGGCGGCCGGTGGAGACGTAGGTCAGCCCGCAGCAGACGGGTCCGCCGGCGGGAGGCACGGGCTCCAAGCCCGCCGCCCGCAGCACCCGGACGGCGGCGTGACCGGCATCCGGAGCGAGGTACTCCGTAAACGTATCGGGCCACACCACGACCCGGGCCCCTGCGCGCCGCGCCCCGGCCCCACCCGACACCACGTGCGCCGCCCCGGGCCCGGGGCGGGGATCCAGGGCTGCGGCGGTGCCCGCCGTGCGGCGCCATCCGCGGGTGAACGGCTCCGGAGCCAGGCGGGGCAGGGCCCGCACGGGGTCCAGGCCGGGAACCCGGAGGAACCGGGAGGCCAGGTTCAGCGGACGCGCCAGCCGCAGCGCAGCGATCCCGCGGAGCCAGGCCGGAAGTCCGCCCAGGAGGTAGTGGGACAGCGGGCGCAGCCGCCCCGCCCAGTGGCGGTGGAGGAACTCCGCCTTGTACGAGGCCATGTCCACGCCCACCGGACAGTCGCTGCGACACCCCTTGCAGGCCAGGCACAGATCCAGCGCCTCCGCGACCTCCGCCGAACGCCAGCCGTCGGTCACGATCTCCCCGACGAGCATCTCGTGCAGCAGCCGGGCCCGGCCCCGCGTGGAGTGCCGCTCCTCCCCCGTGGCCCGGTACGACGGGCACATCACCCCCGGCCCGCCGACGTCCGTACTCCGGCACTTCGCGACGCCGACGCAACTGACCACCCCGGCAGCCGGCGCGGCCCCGCCGGACGGCCCGCCCCCACTCCCCAGCACCCCGAACCGGAGGTTCTCGTCCAGGTGGGCCGGGTGGACGAGGATGCCCGGGTTCATGCCGCCCGCCGGGTCCCAGATCCGCTTGTAGGACTCGAAGAGGGCGATCACCGGTGGTCCGTACATGCGCGGAAGCAGCTCCGCGCGGGCCTGGCCGTCGCCGTGTTCCCCGGAGAGGGAGCCGCCGTGGGCGATCACCAGGTCGGCCAGGGCCGAGGAGAAGGCGCGGAAGCGTGCCACGCCCGCCTTCGTCACCAGGTCGAAGTCGATGCGCACGTGCACGCAGCCCTCGCCGAAGTGGCCGTACGGCGATCCGCGCAGCCCGTGCTCCGCCAGCAGGGCGCGGAATTCCCGCAGGTAGGCGCCGAGCCGGGCCGGCGGTACCGCGCAGTCCTCCCATCCCGGCCAGGCCATGGCACCGTCGGGCATCCGCGTCGCCGTGCCCGCCGCGTCCTCGCGGATCCGCCACAGGGCCCGCTGCCCCGCCGGGTCGGTGATCAGCAGGCTGGACAGGGCGTCCGAGGCCCGTACGAGCGCGCGCGCCGCGGCCTCGTCGCGCATCTCGACGAACAGCCACGCGCCGCCCTTCGGCAGCCCGGGGGCCGCGCCGCCCACCAGGTCGGCGGCCATGCCCTCCACCGTGAGCGGGCCGAAGCCGAGCAGGCCCGCCGCCGCGTCCGCGGCCGCGCTCTCGTCCACGTACCCGAGCACCGCGAGCACCGGTGCGGCCGGTGTCTCCACGAGGCGTACGACGGCCTGCGTGACCACCCCGAGGGTGCCTTCGCTGCCGCAGAAGGCGCGGGCCGGCTGCACACCCCGTTCGGGGAGCAGCGCGTCCAGCCCGCCGTAGCCGGAGATCCGGCGGGAGAAACCCCCGGCCATGCCGGTGCGCAGGACGGCAAGGTTCGCCGAGACCAGCTCGCGCAGGCCGTCCGGGGCGCCCGTCCAGCCGGTGCCGAGCCGGTACGAGGAGCCCCCGTACGCCGTCACGGCGAGCTCGGCCACGTTGTCGGCGGTGGTTCCCCAGGCGACGGAGTGGGCCCCGCACGCGTTGTTGCCGATCATGCCGCCGAGGGTGCAGCGGGAGTGGGTGGACGGGTCGGGTCCGAAGGTCAGCCCGTGCGGGCGCGCCGCGTCCCGGAGCCGGTCGAGGACCAGACCCGGCTGGACCACGGCGGTGCGGGCCCCGGGGTCCAGCGACACCAGGGCGTTCATGTGCCGGGTGAAGTCCAGGACGACGCCGACGCCCGTGGCCTGGCCCGCGATGGAGGTGCCGCCGCCGCGCGGGACGACCGGGACGCCGGCCGCGGCGCACACGGCGAGCGCGGCGGCCACGTCCTCGGCGTCGCGCGGGGCGATCACGCCGAGGGGGACCCGGCGGTAGTTCGAGGCGTCCATCGTCACGAGGGCGCGGGCCGCGGCGCCGAAGTCGACTTCTCCGCGCAGGTTCTCCCGCAATGTCCGTTCGAGTTCACCGGGTGAGGTCACACCGGACACCTTCCCACCGCCTCCCACCGGCCGCGTTCATCTCATCGGGTGGACGCGCCTCCAAGGCGTGGACCGGGACCCGATACGCTCCGCTCGTGGCTGAGATCCAGATTCCCGCTGACATCAAGCCCGCCGACGGACGCTTCGGCGCGGGCCCCTCCAAGGTGCGGATCGAGGCGCTGGACGCCCTCGCCGCCACCGGTACCTCCCTGCTCGGAACCTCACACCGCCAGGCCCCGGTCAAGAACCTGGTCGGCTCTGTGCGCCAGGGCCTCCGGGACCTCTTCTCCCTCCCCGAGGGCTACGAGGTGATCCTGGGCAACGGCGGCTCCACCGCCTTCTGGGACATCGCGACCGCCGGTCTCATCGAGCGGAAGTCGCAGCACCTCACCTTCGGCGAGTTCTCCTCGAAGTTCGCCTCGGCCGCGAAGAGCGCGCCGTGGCTGGACGCGCCGTCCGTGATCTCCTCGGACCCGGGTACGCACCCGGACCCGGTGGCGGAGGCGGGCGTGGACGTGTACGCGTACACCCACAACGAGACCTCGACGGGTGTCGCGGCGCCGATCAAGCGCGTCGCGGGCGCCGACGCCGGTTCGCTCGTTCTGGTGGACGCGACCTCGGGCGCCGGCGGCCTGCCGGTGGACATCACCGAGACCGACGTCTACTACTTCGCCCCGCAGAAGTCCTTCGCCTCCGAGGGCGGCCTGTGGCTGGCGGCGTTCTCCCCGGCGGCCCTGGAGCGCGCGGCCCGCGTGCACGCCTCCGGCCGGCACATCCCGGAGTTCTTCTCGCTGCCGACGGCGATCGACAACTCGCTGAAGAACCAGACGTACAACACCCCGGCGCTCTCCACCCTCTTCCTGCTGGACCAGCAGCTGGAGTGGATGAACAGCCAGGGCGGTCTGGAGTTCACGACCGGCCGTACGGCGGCCAGCGCGGCCCACCTGTACGGCTGGGCCGAGGCGTCGAAGTACGCCAGCCCGTTCGTCGCGGACTCCGCCAAGCGCTCGGCCGTCATCGGCACGATCGACTTCTCGGACGACATCGACGCGGCCGCGGTCGCCAAGGTGCTGCGCGCCAACGGCATCGTGGACACCGAGCCCTACCGCAAGCTCGGCCGCAACCAGCTGCGCATCGCGATGTTCCCGGCGATCGACCCGGCGGACGTGCAGGCGCTGACCGCGTGCGTCGACTACGTCATCGAGAACCTCTGACCGAGCCCGCCCGACACGCTCCGGAGCCCCCGGTGACCTTTCGTCACCGGGGGCTCCGCCGTTGCCCGCCGCACTCCTGAGCCCGTCCTGAAGGGGTTCTGAAGGAGCCCTGAAGGACTGGGTGCGGCGGGTGGCCCGGATCCCGGGACTTTGGTCCCAAAAATCGGGGCAAAGAGGCCGTAAACGGAGGTACCCGAGCGCCCTCGCGGCCTGCGGTTTCGCCCGGCGGGACCTTCGGCAGGCACCTGTCCCGCCCCTCCGGAGGGCCGCAACCAAGCACCCCAGGATGTCCCTCATGTCTGGTGTGCCGGGAACGAACCCCGGCCCGTTCAGGAGGAATCCCATGCGCAAGGCACTCACCCTCTCGGCGATCGCCCTCGCCTCTTCGATGGCCCTGGCGGCCCCCGCCGTCGCGTTCGCCGCCGATGGCACCCCGACGGCGTCGAGCAGCCACGGCACCGCCTCCGAGGCCGCGTCGGCGGCCCTGAAGCTGTCGACCTCTTCGGGCAAGCCGGGTGACTCCATCACCTTCTCCATGGAGGTCCCCGACGGTTCGACGAACCTGTCCGTCTCCTCCAAGGCGCTGGACGACGTGAAGATGACCGACGGCCGGGGCGGCACCGCCAAGGTCGCCGAGGTCGCGGACGGCAACTACGGCGTCTCACTCACCGGTACGGGCCCCGACGGCAAGAAGATCCAGGCCACCGCCCAGTTCACCGTCAAGGACGGCAAGCCCGCCCCGACGCCGACCACCTCCACGCTCAGCCTGTCCAAGGACAGCGGCAAGCCCGGCGACCGGATCCAGGTCACCATCAAGACGGCGCCGAACGAGAAGAGCGCCTTCGTCAAGTCCGACGCCTTCGGCGGCCAGGTCAACCTGAAGAACGACGGCAAGGGCATCTGGACCGGCACCGCGGTCGTCTCCAAGAACGTCAAGACCGGCTACTACGGCGTCGAGGCCTTCGCGGGCGGCAAGAAGTTCGACACCGTCAAGTTCTCCACCGACGCGACGAACAACCCGACCCCGAAGCCCGCCCCGCTCGACCCGAGCAAGCACAAGACCCCCAAGGGTTCCGTCAACACCGGCCAGGCCCCCCTCGGCTGGGTCCCCTCGGATGCCGCAGACAATGGCTGAGCAGTCCACGCCCGGCCCCGCACCGCGCCGGAGCGGCCGCGCACTGCGCGCGGCCGCCCTGGCGGGCGCGTCGGCCCTCACCGTCCTCCTCGTCACCTCCTGCTCCTCCGGCGGCGGTGACACCGTGAAGAACAGCCCGGCCGCCGCCAAGGCCGCGTCCGTGCTGAAGCCCTCCGTCCCGGACCGCGTGGTGATCCCGGACATCAAGGTCGACGCCCCGCTCGACACCGTCGGACTCGACGCCCAGGGCGTCATGCAGGAGCCCGACTTCGCCAAGCCGAAGGACGCCGCCTGGTACAAGGACGGCCCGACCCCCGGGGAGAAGGGCGCGGCCGCCATCGTCGGACACATGGACACCCCGCAGGTGCCCCAGGCCGTCTTCTACAACCTCAAGAAGCTGAAGAAGGACGAGAAGATCGAGGTCCACCGCGACGACGGCAGCACCGCCGTCTTCGAGGTCGACGAGGTCGACACGTTCAAGAAGGACGACTTCCCGACCGACAAGGTCTACGGGGACACGCACGGCAAGGCCGAGCTGCGGCTCATCACGTGCGGCGGCAACCTCACCAAGGACCGCCACTGGGACGCCAACGTCGTGGTGTTCGCCCACCTCGTCGGACAGGAGTAGGCGTTCGCGGAGCAGGAACGGCCACCACCTCCCGTACGCCCGGACCGTGAGACGTCGGCCCGGCCCGTGGAGGCGGCCGCGCCCGCACGCGATACCTTCAGGGCTCGGCATCCGGCGTTCGCCGCATGCGGTGCACAGCGGTACGGCTTGGAGGCAGCGGCGTGAGCGTGCGAGTGACGGCGGCCCAGGGTGGCGTGGACCCCTTCGGCACGGCCCGGCTGCGGCGCGGGGTGCTCGACTCCTGGGGCGCGGGCCCGGCCCGGTTCCGCGAGGACGCCAACGCCGAGGAGGACCTGGCGCTCGGCGGCTACCGCGACCGGCTCGTCGTCGAGCTCGCGCAGAACGCCGCCGACGCGGCCGCCCGCGCCAAGGTCCCGGGCCGGATCCGGCTCACCCTGCACGCCGGCGACGACCAGCCCGACGGGCACGCGGTCCTCGCCGTCGCCAACACCGGTGCCCCGCTGGACGCCACCGGCGTGGAATCGCTGTCCACGCTGCGCGCCTCCGCCAAGCGGGACAACGCCTCCGACAGCGTCGGCCGGTTCGGCGTCGGCTTCGCCGCCGTCCTCGCCGTCTCCGACGAACCCGCCGTACTCGGCCGCCACGGCGGGGTGCGCTGGTCCCTGGCCGAGGCCCGCGAGCTGGCCCGCGGCGCGGCCGTCGGCAGCCCCGGACTCGGCGACGAACTGCGCCGCCGCGACGGTCACGTACCGCTGCTGCGCCTCCCGCTGCCCGCCGAGGGGACCGCGCCCGACGGGTACGACACCGTCGTGGTCCTCCCGCTGCGCGACGCCGCCGCCGAGGACCTGGCGCGGCGGCTGCTCGACGCCGTCGACGACGCCCTGCTGCTGACCCTGCCCGGGCTGGCGGAGCTCGTCATCGAGACACCGTCGACGGGCACAGCCGGGGGCGTGCGGACGCTGCGCCGCCGCGCCGAAGGCCCGTACACCGTCATCGAGGACTCCGCTTCCGGCACCAACCGCTGGCGCACCGTCCGCCACGGCGGCCCCATCGAGAAGGCCCTGCTCGCCGACCGGCCCGTCGAGGAACGGCTGCGGCCCGCCTGGTCGGTGTCCTGGGCCGTGCCCGTCGACGCCGAGGGCGCCCCGGTCCGCCCGGCCACCGCACCCGTGGTGCACGCGCCGACCCCGACCGACGAGCCGCTCGGCATCCCGGCCCTGCTCATCGCGACCCTGCCGCTGGACACCGCCCGCCGGCATCCCGCGCCGGGGCCGCTGACCGACTTCCTGGTGGAGCGGGCGGCCGAGGCCTACGCCGAACTGCTCGCCTCCTGGAACCCGGTGAGCACCGGGCTCGTGGACCTCGTACCCGGGCCGCTGGGCAAGGGCGAGCTCGACGGGGCGCTGCGCGCGGCGATCCTCACGCGGCTTCCCCGTACGGCCTTCCTCGCGCCGGCCGCCGAGCCCGAGGCGCCCGAAGAGGGCGAGGTGGCGGAGCGTGCCGCGCTGCGGCCCTTCGAGGCCGAGGTGGTGGAGGGCGCGGGCGCCGACACCGTACGGGTCCTCGCCGAGGTGCTGCCGACGCTGCTGCCGGCCGGGCTGGAGCGCCGCTCCGAACTGCGTGCCCTCGGGGTGGGCCGGCTGCCGCTGGGCGACGCCATCGAGCGGATCGCGGGCATCGAGCGGACCCCGGACTGGTGGCACCGGCTCTACGACAGCCTCGCGGGCGTCGACCCGGACCGGCTCTCCGGGCTTCCGGTGCCGCTGGCCGACGGGCGCACCGCGATCGGGCCCCGGCACATCCTGCTGCCCGGCGCGGACACCCCCTCCGACCTCGCCCGGCTCGGCCTGAAGGTGGCCCACCCGGACGCGGCGCACCCGCTGCTGGAGAAGCTCGGCGCGCTCCCGGCCTCCCCTCGGGCGATCCTGACGACCCCGCAGGTGCGGGCGGCCGTCGCGGCGTCCCTGGACTCCGGGGACGTGTGGGACGAGGACGCCCTCGACTCCGAGGAACTGGCGGACATCGTCCTCGGGCTGGTGCGGGCGGCCGAGCTGTCCCCCGGCGACGAACCGTGGCTGGGCGCGCTCGCGCTGCCCGACGAGGACGGCGAACCGACCCCGGCCGGCGAGCTGCTGCTCCCCGGTTCCCCGCTGGCCTCCGTCATCCGCGAGGACGAAGTCCCGTACGTGGACGCCGATCTGGTGGCCCGCTGGGATGCCGAGACCCTGACGGCCGTGGGCGTCCTGGCCACGTTCCAGCTGGTCCGCGCCACCGATGTGGTCCTGGACCCGGACGAACTGGAGCCCCGTGACGGGGACTTCGCCGAGCCCGACGACGCCGGTCTGCTCGACGCGGTCGACGTGTGGTGCGAGGACCTCCTGGACCAGCTCCCCGACCTGCCCGTCCCGCCGGTCGCCACCGAGCTGGTCGCCGTACGGGACCTCGACCTCGTCGACGACGACTGCTGGCCCCAGGCGCTGGCCATGCTGGCCCAGCCCCCGCTGCGCGACGCCCTGACGCAGCCCGTGCGGGTCCTGCTCCCGGACGGCACCACCCGGTCCGTGCGCCCGTACACCGCCTGGTGGCTGCGCGACCACCCCGTCCTGGACGGCCGCCGCCCGGCGGGCCTGCGCGCGGCGGGCGGAGACCCGCTGCTGGCGGGCCTCTACACCCCGGCGGACGCCACCGGCTTCGAGGACGAGCAGGTCCTGCGGGCCCTGGGCGTACGCACCTCCGTGTCCGCCCTGCTGGACGAGCCGGGCGGCGCGGCCGAGCTCCTGGGCCGGCTCGCCGACCCCGAGCGGGAGGTCGGCGGCCGCCAGCTGCACGCCCTGTACGGGGCGCTGGCCGACCTGGACCCCGAACAGGTCACCCTGCCCGACGAGTTGCGCGCGGTGGTGGACGGCGAGGTGGTCGTGGTGGACGCGGCCGACGCGGTGATCGCGGACGCCCCCGACCTCCTCCCCCTGACGGCCGGCCTCCCGCTCCTCCCCGTGGCCCCCTCCCGGGCCGCCGACCTGGCGGAGCTGTTCCAGGTCCGCCGCCTCTCGGAGACGGTCCCCGCGGAGGTCACCACGGAGGGCGAGGAGCACGAGGTCCCGGACTCGGTCCTCCACCTGCTCGGCCCGTCGACCCCGACGCGCTACCTGGAGCACGAGGAACTCCTGGCGGGCGGCATCGAACTCGACTGGCGCCGCACCCCGGACGGCACCCTGCACGCGTCCACCCTGGAGGGCGTGGCGGCCGGCCTCGCCTGGACGGCCGGCCAGTGGCCCCGCCGCTTCGAGGTCGCGGCCCTCCTGGAGGACCCGTCCCGCACGGCGGAACTGGCCCGCGACCGCTGGTTCGACTAGGCGCATCCCGCACCCTGATGGCTCCCGGGCGCGCGTGGCGCCCGGGGACCCGCAGCGCCCTGCGGGTAGCTTCGACGCCGTTTCGTCCCCCACGCGAAGGACGTCCATGCAAGGCGTACGGACAAGAAGTGAGCGGTCTGTCCCGGCGGTGCTGGCGCTACTGGCGGTGCTGGTGTCCGTGGTGGGGATCGCGCCCGCCACCGCCCAGGCATCGCCGCCGTCGACCCTGGCGGTGCCGCGCGACTTCCCCACGATCCAGGCCGCGGTGGACGCGGCCGCCCCGGGCAGCACCATCGCCGTGCACCGCGGGACCTACACCGAAGAAGTGGTCGTCAGCGGCAAGGACCTCGACCTGAAGGGCGTCGGCGGGCCGGTCATCAAGTCCCCGACGACGCTGACCCCGTACGCCAGCGGCCTGGACGGCGCGCAGCTGGTGTCCGTCGTGCGGATCGCCCACGGCGCCCACGTCCGGATGTCCGGGTTCACGGTGAGCGGCCCGGTCCCGTGCGGCCCGGTGGTCAGCGGCATCGTGGCGGTGCAGGACTCGAAGCTGGAGCTCTCGCGCGGCCGCGTCCTCGACATCGCCCCGGCTCCCTCCTGCTCCCCGGAGCTGGCGACCGGCCGGGGCATTGCCATCGGCCTGCCGTCCATCGCCCGGATCGACGGCGCGGCCGGCAGTACCGCGTCCGGCCGGATCACCGACGTCACGATCGCCCGCGCCCTCTTCGAGGGAATCAACGTCAACGGCCCGGCCGAGGCACCCTCCCGGGCTACCGTGACGGACAGCGTCATCACGGGCGGCGCCGAGATCGCCACCGACCAGTTCGGCATCAACGTCGGGCGGGGCGGGATCGCGACCGTGACCGGCAATACGTTGTCCGGTTCCGTCTGCACCCTCCGGGAATGCGGGCCCGACCCGGTCAACGAGTTCCAGTCCATGGGCATCCTCGTCCAGAACTTCAGCCCGCCGGGCACCCGGATCTCGCACAACCACGTCTTCGGCAACGACGTCGGCATCTACCAGTACTCGGCTCCGAACTGCTGCCGGATCAGCGACAACAAGCTGGAGGACAACCGGTACTTCGGGATCGTCATCCAGGACGGCAACGGCGAGACCCACCACAACACGATCACCGGCGGCCAGGTCGGCATCGGCGTCGTCGCCTCCACGACGGACACCACGGGCGTCCTCCGGGAGGACAGGATCAGCGGCACGACCGTGGCGCCGGTACGCGAGATCGAGTCCGGCGGCTTCACCGCGACGGCGGTCGTGGAGGACCACTGACGCCGGTGAGGAAAGGAGGAAGCCTCCGGCACCCCGTGCGGGGCGCCGGAGGCTTCTTGCCTGCCGGGCGGGATCGGACCGATCAGACGGCCGGAGCGAAGCCCGTCACCGTCGGGTGGGGGGCCGTGGTCCCCGTACCCGGGAAGACCGTGACCTTGCCGGACGCGTCGGCGGACCACAGGTCCGGGAGACCGTCACCGGTGAGGTCGCCGTCGGATCCGACGCGCGGGTGGTCGGCCGGGGTCAGGGTGGTCAGGACCGGACCGGCGGACGGGTCGGCGAAGGCGGAGAAGTCCGGGGCGTCCGGGGTCCCGCCGATGGTGAAGGCCCGGACGGAGCCGTCGGCCTTGGAACGGGCCCACAGGGTGGGGAAGTCCGTACCCTGCGCCCGGCCCGGGGTGAGCAGCTCGTAGCCGTCCCAGCGGTTCACGTCGCCGGAGATCAGCGTGGTGGTCGACTGCAGACCCGCGCCACCGCGCTTCACCAGCCACAGGCGGCCGTTCTCCACGAACAGCATCGAAATGCGGGGCAGCGCCCCGCCCACGGAACTGTCACCGCGGGGCGAGCCGTAGGCCGCGATCTGCGTGACCGTCGACCAGTCGGAACCCAGACCGTGCTGCGCGCAGTCGATGACCTCACCCGCGGTGTTCAGGCACTCGTCGGGCTTGTAGACGAGCATCTGCCCTTCCTCGGTGAACCGGCCCCCTCCGTCGTTGGAGTACACGTAGAGGTTCGGGTCTCCGGGCGCGTGGGCCAACAGGTCGTCGACCCCCTGCTCGGTCAGAGAGCCGCGGTGGGTGTACTGGACGCCCGCCCAGCTGGCAACGCCATAGGGGGCGGCCTGCCGGCGGGCACTCGGGGTGTCCAGCGGGTTCGAGCCCGACTTGCGGAGGTTGCCGTCTGCGTCGGGGAGGAGGACGTCGGGCTTCGCGTCGGCGTCGATGTCGCCGAAAACGACGGGGGCCACGCTCGACTGGGCGTAGTACGACAGGTCGGCATCGCCGAGGTTGCCCGCGTTGTCCATCGTCTGGAGGTACAGGTGCTGGCTGCCCCAGGTGGGAGGCTTGACCTTGATGTCGGCCGAACCGTCCTTCAGCCGGACGACGTGGGAGTCGGTCGCCTCGTCGGAGCACTTCCAGCCGACGCCGAAGATCGGGGTGGTCTGCCAGCGGGCGCAGGCGAGCCCCGAGCCCGTGTCGCCGCCCTTCAGGGTGAAGGTGGCTTCCACGCCTTCCTGCTTGGGCGTCGCGTCCGTGGTGACCTCGGCCGTCGGCGGGGTGTGGTCCACGCGGAAGAAGCACCAGGCCGAGGGCGTGCTGGTCAGCTTCCCGTCGGTGGCGCGGGCCCGCCAGGCGTACTGGCCGCCGTCCTTCAGCAGATCGCGGGAGACGGCCGTGGACGCCTCCGGGTAGGTGGAGAAGGACGTCGGGAAGTCGGTGCGCTTGCCCCCGTACGAGGTGTCCCAGAGCTGGAACGTCGTCTGGACCTGCGCACCCGACGGGGAGGCCGCCGTGGCGCGGAGGGTGACATCGCCCAGACCGATCCAGCCCGCACCGGACCCGGAGTACGGGTTGGTGTAGCAATCGGAGTTGCTGCCCTCACCGGCGAAACCGGGGGTGGGGCTGGTCCGGGGCGCGGTGACCTTGGGCGCCGCCGGGTTCCCGGCTGCCGCGGCGGGCGCCGCGGCGGCCAGCCCGACCGCCAGGGCCAGCGCGGCTACCGGTAGTGCGCGAGCGAGTGTCATGTGGTTGTTCCCCCCTGGGAATCTGGTCTTGACCAGCCGTAATCTTCCAGAAGGATTACCAGGGCGCACTGACATTTCGGAGCGGCTCCCGACACCAGGGGGCGTCCCACGAACTCCGTCCCGCGCATTCCGTTTCGTGAATACCGCTCTGCGGTCCGGAAGCGCGCCGTGCCACACTCTTCCCTTGGTCACGGGGGTGTACGGCCCCTGCGACCTGGGAGGGGACGACTGTGCGCAGGACGAAGTGGGCCGCCGCGGCGATGGCGGTCATCGCGCTCGGAGCCGTGAGCTGCGGGACGAGCGACTCCGGAACCGGCGGGACCGGCAAGGCAGCGGCCGGAGGGGCCGCCGCCCAGGCGCCGGCCTCGCCGCGGCCCGAGGGGACCGGGCCGCTCACGAAGGACGTCGTGCGCACGGACCTCGACACCTCGGCCGCGGCCGCCGGGCTTCCGGCGAACGACCCGGAGTACGCCCGCATACAACAGGAGGCCCCGGCCGACTCGCCCAGGTCGTGCAGCGTTGCCTTCAAGGGCTTCGGGAGCAAGGCCGTCCCGGTCAACGTGGCCCGCTTCGATTCCGTGGTGGGCGAGCTGCGCGGACGCGGCTGGCAGGAGTCACGGGAACGGGCCCGGCGCAAGGTCGGCAACGACGGGTCGGTCCAGCTCGCCGGCACGGCCTTCAAGCAGCGCGGCTGGACCCTGGTCGCCGAGTACCGGACCTTCACGGACGAGGGCGTGGTCACCCTGATGGCCATCGACGATGCGTGCGCGAAGCAGAAGGGCGCCGACGGGGTGCCGGTCGTCTGACCTGCCGACCACGCGGGGGGCGCCCCCGCGTTCAGCCCACCGGGGTCAGCAGGGCGTCCGCGATGGCCGTGCGGGCGTAGAGGACGGAGCGGCCCGCGCGGTGGGCGGTGACCAGGCCCGCGTTGCGCAGGGCCGTGAGGTGTTGGGAGACGGCGGCGGTGGACAGGCCGCTGTGCCCGGCCAGTTGGGTGGTGGAGGCCGGGGTGTCGAGTTCGGCGAGGAGCAGGGCGCGGGAGCGGCCCAGTACGGCGGCGACCGCGTCGGAGGCCTCGGTGGTCCGGGGTTCCCACAGGGTGCCGATGCCCCGGGCGGGGTAGGCGAGCTGGGGCGGGTCGGGTGCCACCGAGCGGGTCAGCACGCGCGGCCAGGCGAAGGCCGAGGGGACCAGCAGGAGTCCGGCCCCTACGTCGGCACGGCTCATCGAGCACTGGCGGCGCACCATGCGCAGGGTTCCCGCATCCCAACTGACGGTCTCGTGGAGCTCGTTGAGCACGTGCGCCGAACCGTGCTCGGCGACCTGCCGGGCCCGGTGGAACACGTCCGCCTCCAGCACCTGGCGGATGCGCGGCCAGTACGGGGCGAGCGCGAGCTCCCAGTACGTCTCGATCTCCGCGGTGACCTTCTCGAGTACCGCTTCGGGCTCCTCGTGGAGCAGCCGCAGGCGCGGCGCCGGACGGGTCGACTTCTGCACCAGCTTCGCCAGGTCGGCGCGCACCTGTTCCGGGGTGCTGCGGCGGATCGCCTCCAGTTCGGCGGGGAGTTCGAGGAAGGGGCCGGCCGGGGTCGGGTTGAGGAAGTCCGCGAGGTAGCCCTCGCCCGGGATGAGGGCGGCCAGCCATCCCCGGTCCAGGCCCGCGCGCTCCAGCCGGGGCCGCACCTGCCCGGCCCAGCGGCGGTGCAGCGGCGGGTCGGTCCCGTCGCGCAGCAGCCGGAAGCTGGTGACGACCTCCCACATCGGGGAGACCGCGAACCGGGTCTGGGCCAGGTCCGTCGCGGTGAAACTCAGCGCGTACTCCACGTACTCGCCCCCCGTGGCAGTGTTGGATTCGGCCTCAGCTTAATCAATAGGACCCGGGTGGGGCCAGGGCGCAGGCTCCACCCATGCCCTCCACCTTCCGCGGTCTCCCGTCCACCGTCTGGACCCTCTTCGCCGGAACGATCGTCAACCGGCTCGGCCATCTCGTCACCCCCTTCCTGGTGTTCCTGCTCGCCGACCGGGGAGTGACGGGGGCCGAGACCTCGTACGTCCTCGGCGCGCTCGGAGCGGGCAACCTGCTCGGCCCCGTCCTCGGCGGATCCCTCGCCGACCGGATCGGCCGCCGCCCCACCATGCTGATCGGGCTGGTCGGTTCGGCGCTCTCCCAGGGCGCGCTGTTCCTGGCCCCGGGCGTGTGGACGATGGCCGCGGCGGCGCTGCTGCTCAGCGCGGCCGGGGCGCTCGTGGGTCCCGCCGCGTTCGCGATGCTGGCCGACGCGGTGGACAGCGGATGGCGGCAGCGGGCGTACGCCCTGTTCAACTGGGGAGTCAACATCGGCACGGCCGTCGCCGGTGTCCTCGGCGGCTTCCTCGCGGCCCACGGCTACTGGCTGCTCTTCGCCGTCGATGCCGGCACCGCCCTCGTCTACGCGGCCGTCGTCGCGACCCGGCTGCGCGAACCGGCCCGTACCGCCGCGCAGAAGGAGACCGGCATGGGCTACGGGGTCGTCCTGCGCGACCGGCTGCTGCTCCTGCTGCTCCCGCTGTTCGGCGCCCAGCTGTTCGTCTACTCCCTGACCGAGGTCGCGCTCCCCCTCGCCGTCCGTGACAGCGGCCACTCGCCGGCCGTCTACGGGGCTCTGGCGGCGGTCAACGCCGTCCTCGTCGTGGGCCTCCAGCCGTTCGCGTCCGCCCGGCTGGCCGGAGTTCCGCAGCTACGGGTGCAGGCGGCGGGCGGCGTGCTGATCGCCGGTGGGGTGGCCCTCACCGGTGTGGCCGACTCCGTCGCCGCGTACGCGGTCTCGGTGGCGGTCTGGTCGCTCGGCGAGGTTGTCGTCGCCGGAATCGCCGCCTCGCTCGTCGCGAACCTGGCCCCGGCCGAAGCCCGCGGCCGCTATCAGGGCGCCTTCTCCTGGACCTGGGGCGTGTCCCGCTTCGCGGCCCTGACGCTCGGCGTCACCGTCTACACCGGCATCGGCCCGGCGGCCCTGTGGTGGGGCGCCCTGACCGCCGGCGTGCTCGCGGCGGCGGCGATGCTGACCCTGCGCACCCGCATCGAGGCCCGCGCGGAGCGGGACCTCGGTCTGGCGGCGTGAGGCGCACGGAGACCGGCGGGGGCGCGGAGACCGACGGGCCGGCGGAGACCGACGGGCCCGCGAAGACCGGCAGGCCCGCGCCGGCCAGCGGATCGGCGGGCCGGCGCGGGCCGGGCATCAGTTGGTGAAGGCGGCGGTGGCGGAGGTGGCGTCGCCGCCGCCCGCGGCCTCGGCCCAGTCGTTCCAGGAGCCGGCGTTGTAGTCGGCGTCCCGCTCGATCAGCCGGTTGGTACCCGTGGTGGCGAAGACGTGGTTGACGCCGTTCGCGGCAGCGCTGGTGACGCGCTTCAGGTTGTCGCCGCCCATGTTGCTCCACCCGTTCCAGGCGCCCCGGTCGAAGTCGCCGTCGGTGTTGAAGTACTGGCCCCCGAGGCTGATCGCACCCAGGTGGACGGTCCGGTCGTTCGCGGAAGCGGTGACGTCGAGCGCCTTGAACCCACCGGAGGGCCCGGCGACACTCCAACTGCTCCAGGAACCGGCCGCGTAGTCGGCGTCGAGTTCGAGGATCTGGCCGCTCGCGTCAGTGGCGAAGATGTGGTTGACCTGGTCGATGGTCGTCGCGCTGGTCACGCGCTTGAGGTTGGTGCCGCCCTTGTCGGTCCAGCCGTTCCACTTGCCGGCCGCGAAATCACCATCGGTGTTGTAGAGGTGCCCGTCCGTGCCGATCGCCACGAGATGCACCGTGTTGCCGTACGAGGACGCCGACACCGCCGTGAACGTCTTGGAGTTGTCGAGAGCAGGAGCGAACCAGCCCGACCACTTCCCCGCCGCGTAATCGCCGTCCTTCTCGTAGATCTTGTTGTCACTGCCGATCGCGAACACCCGGTTCACCGAACCCGTACCCGCACTCGTGACCTCCTTCAGCTGCGAAGCGCTCTGGTTGGCCCAGGGGCTCCACCTGCCCGCCGCGAAGTCGCCCTCCGCATTGAACAGATCCCCGCTCGGGTCGATCCGCTGCAGATGCACCGTGTCCTTGAGCCGGGGCTGATCGGGCCGGGCCGGGCCACCGGTGAACCAGTGCGCCGAGAACGCCTCGTCCAGGGGGGTGAAGAAGGCCTGGGCCACCTGGGCGTAGCCGGCGTCGTTGGGGTGCAGACCGTCCGCCATCTGCGCGGGGCGGGTGGCGTCCACGGGCTTGGCCGGCGTCAGCTCGGGTGCGTCGACGAACCGGAAGCGCTTTCCGGCGTTCTGCTCCACCTGTACCAGCTGCTTCAGCCGCTGGTTGTACGCCGTCGCCTTCTGGGTCAGGTCCTGGTAGTTCCATCCGGGGGTCGTCTGGATGAGACCTTCCATGATGACCGTGACCCCGGGCCGGGCCGCGAAGATCTGGTCGACCAGGGCGGTGGCCTGGTCGGCGGCCTGCCCCGGGTCGGCTCCCAGGTTGAGGTCGTTGATGCCGATGTGGAGCAGTACGACGTCCGGCTGTGCGGCCGCGAGCCAGCGGTTCGCTCCGGCGCGTATGCGATCGATGGTGTAGCCCGCGTGTCCCTCGTGCGCGGAGTCCGCCATCGGTCCGTGCTCCAGCGAACCGACGAAGTCGATGGAGTAGCGGGACTGCTTGGAGGCGAGCCCGGCGAGCTGCGAGCGGTAGCCCGAGGTGTCGGAGCTGCCCTGGCCGTAGGTGATCGAATCGCCGAGGGGCATGACGCGCACCACGGGCGCCGTCGGTGCGGCGGAGGCGGGGACCGCGCCCAGGACCGGGGCGGTGGCGGCCACCAGGAGGGCGGTGGCGCTGGTCAGGATGGCGAGGCGGGGCACGGGTTCTCCTTGTGGGAACCGTCCGGCCCGGCACCTGGTCGTGCCGGGCCGGACGGGTCGGGTCGCGGGTCCGGGGATCAGTTGGTGAAGCTGGCGGTGGCGGAGGTGGCATCGGCGCCGCCCGCGGCCTCGGCCCAGTCGTTCCAGGAGCCGGTGTTGTAGTTGGCGTCGCGCTCGATCAGCCGGTTGGTACCCGTGGTGGCGAAGACGTGGTTGACGCCGTTCGCCGAGGCGCTGGTGACGCGCTTCAGGTTGTCGCCGCCCATGTTGCTCCAGCCGTTCCACTTGCCGGCCGCGAAGTCGCCGTCCGTGTTGAAGTACTGGCCCCCGAGGCTGATCGCGCCCAGGTGAACGGTGTTCCCGCTCGCGGAAGCGGTGACGTCCAGCGCCTTGAACCCACCGGCCGGTCCGGCGACGCTCCAGTTGTTCCAGGAACCGCCGGCGTAGTCGGCGTCGAGTTCGAGGATCTGGCCGCTCGCGTCGGTGGCGAAGATGTGGTTGACCTGGTCGGCGGTCGTCGCGCTGGTCACGTGCTTGAGGTTGGTGCCGCCCTTGTCGGTCCAGCCGTTCCACTTGCCGGCCGTGAAGTCGCCGTCGGTGTTGTAGAGGTGGCCGTCGGTACCGATGGCCACGAGGTGCACGGTGTTGCCGTACGAGGACGCCGACACCGCGGTGAACGTCTTGGAGTTGTCGAGAGCAGGAGCGAACCAGCCCGACCACTTCCCGGCCGCGTAGTCCCCGTCCTTCTCGTAGATCTTGTTGTCGCTGCCGATCGCGAAGACCCGGTTCACCGATCCGGTGCCCGCGCTGGTGACCTCCTTCAGCTGCGAAGCGCTCTGGTTGGCCCAGGGGCTCCACTTGCCGGCCGCGAAGTCGCCCTCGGCATTGAACAGGTCCCCGTTCGGCGTGATCCGCTGCAGGTGCACCGTGTCCTTCACCGATACGTCGTCGATGACGTTGGTGTAGCGCCGCGGCGTGTACGTGCTCACCGCGTGGCTGTCCCAGGTGGCATCGTTCACGGAGACCGTGCGGTGTGCGACCGGCGTGGAGCCGAAGGTGTAGTAGGAGAACCTCGTCTTCGCCGCGTCCTCCCACTTGTCGAACAGGATCACGTGGGCGGGGCTGTTGAGGATGTCGCCCGGCTTGAGCTCGGACATGTTGATCTCGTACGAGTAATCGTTCAGAGCGATGGTGTTGGGCGAGCCCGCCAGGTGCCAGGCCATGGAGACGTAGCCGGAGCAGTCGGTGCGGTAGGTCTTGCCGCTGGAGTCCGTGTAGCTGCCGTCCTGATCGTAGGGAAGGCCCTTGTTCATCCAGTACTCGGCTCGGCCGATGATTTCCGAGCGGCTTATCTTGCCGCCCACCGACGAGGTCGGGGCGGCGTAAGCGGCGGGCTGGTCCACGATCGTCGCGGTCGCCGCGACACCGGTGACGAGGGCGGCGGCGAGGGCGAGACGGGCGATCTTGGCGGTGTGACGACGTGCGGGCATGGCAGAGCTCCAGAAGGGTTCGCAGGCAAGCGGAAGGAAAGGGGCCGGATCGGAGTCCGGTGAGGCTCAGTTGGTGAAGCCGGCGGTGGCGGAGGTGGCGTCGGCGCCGCCCGCGGCCTCGGCCCAGTCGTTCCAGGAGCCGGTGTTGTAGTTGGCGTCGCGCTCGATCAGCCGGTTCGCGCCGGTGACGGCGAAGACATGGTTGACGCCGTTCGCGGCAGCGCTCGTGACGCGCTTCAGGTTGTCGCCGCCCATGTTGGTCCAGCCGTTCCACTTGCCGGCCGCGAAGTCGCCGTCCGTGTTGAAGTACTGGCCGGCCAGGCTGATCGCGCCCAGGTGAACGGTGCTCCCGCTCGCGGAAGCGGTGACGTCCAGTGCCTTGAACCCACCCACCGGTCCGGCGACACTCCAGCCGCTCCACGATCCGGCGGTGTAGTCGGCGTCGAGTTCGAGGATCTGGCCGCTCGCGTCAGTGGCGAAGATGTGGTTGACCTGGTCGGCGGTCGTCGCGCTGGTCACGCGCTTGAGGTTGGTGCCGCCCTTGTCGGTCCAGCCGTTCCACTTGCCGACCGTGAAGTCGCCGTCGGTGTTGTAGAGGTGCCCGTCCGTGCCGATCGCCACGAGATGCACCGTGTTGCCGTACGAGGACGCCGACACCGCGGTGAACGTCTTGGAGTTGTCGAGAGCAGGAGCGAACCAGCCCGACCACTTCCCGGCCGCGTAGTCCCCGTCCTTCTCGTAGATCTTGTTGTCACTGCCGATCGCGAAGACCCGGTTCACCGCACCCGTACCCGCACTCGTGACCTCCTTCAGCTGCGAAGCGCTCTGGTTGGCCCAGGGGCTCCACCTGCCCGCCGCGAAGTCGCCCTCCGCATTGAACAGATCCCCGTTCGGCGCGATCCGCTGCAGATGCACCGTGTCCTTCACCGGGACCTGCACCGGGTCCGGGTAGGGGTTCGTGTGGTCCGCGCCGAGGCCGGCATCACGACCACAGACCGGCCACGCCCCCTGGCCCTGACCGGCGAGCACCTTCTCGCCGATGAGGATCTGCTGCTTCTTCGTCGCGAGATCGGCTCGAGGGGCGTACTCGGTTCCGCCGTACGCGCTCCAGGTGCTGGGCGTGAACTGGAGCCCGCCGTAGAAGCCGTTGCCCGTGTTGATGCTCCAGTTGCCGCCGCTCTCGCACTCGGCGACCTTGTCCCACGTGCTCACCGAAGCGGCGGCGGCGGGTCCGGCGAGGGCGCCGGTGGCCGCGCAGGTCATCAGCGCGGCAAGGGAAAGCGTGAGTGCGGAGCGAGTACGGATGGGCATGGACATGACAGGATCCCCCCTGTTCGTGCGGGCAACGGTGAAGACTGATGGAGAACTGCGGCCTGCCGGGCGTCCCGCTCGGCAGGGCCCCCTACGGGCTAGGACCAGCCCATGGTCTGGGTGGTGACGACGGGGGCGGCCTGGGTGGTGTCGGCCGAGGCGGTGGTGACGGAGACCATCAGGACGGAGGCGACGATGGAGGCGACCGCGGCGGCCTGGGCGAGGCGGGTGCGAAGCATGATGGTGATCCTCTTCTGACGTGGGGTCGGGTGTCCTGAACCGGCCTGCATCCCGCGGTGATGCCTTCCGGACTGGCCTGCCGGGCGGTGTCCCCTGCTGGCAAGAACTACTCTCGCCGCTGGTCAGACGGGGTGGAAGGGCTTTCCGCTGGACCGAAACGGCCTTGGACCGTTCCGTCCACCGCCGGCCGGACGGGGCCCGAAGCGGACACCAGTGCCTCGTAGAAGGGCGCGACCATCGGAACCTCCGGCACCAGGAGCGACCAGCCGTCGAACTCGGCGCAGCCGTCCAGTACCCGCCGGCAGACCTGGGCCGCCCGCGCCTCCGCGGCCGCCAGGCTCACGGCCTGGAGGTAGAGCCCGATCACGGGGTGGGGCTGCGCGTCCGCGTGGACGGCGACGTGTTCGACGCCGTCGTCACCCCGCACACGGGAACGGACCAGAGAACGCGTATCGCGGGGAAGGGCCGCGCCGTGGGGAGCCATGAGGCGGGCGTGCACGAGGTACATGGAATCAACGCTTCCACGCACCCAACTCACATTCAACAATCCGAAGTTGGACCCTTTCGGACTTGGACACTTCCGTCCATCACATCAGGGACGCGCGCGGCGGCTCCACGAGCGTCCGGCTCTCATGGAATGATCCACTTGGATCCGGGGGGATCCCATGCTCGAGGGGGGCGTACGTTGCTGAGCACATTGGGGCTGGACGCGGTCTCGGAAAGTGTCTACCGCGCGATGCTGGCCGATCCGATGACCACGGTCGCCGGACTCGTGGCCAGGGTGGGCAGGAGCGAGGACGAGGTGCGCGACGCCTTGGACATGCTCAGCGAGCTCGCCCTCGTCAGGCCGTCGGCCGAGCCGCAGGGAGGCCTGCGGGCCGTTTCTCCCGACATCGGCATGGAAATCCTCATGACCCGCCAGCAGGCCGAACTGGCGGCACAGCAGCAGCGCCTCGAAGCCTCGCGCGCCGTGGCCGCCCAGCTGATCGCCGAATACGCCGACCTGCGCCCCGCCGCCTCCAGCTCCGGCGTCGAGCAGCTGATCGGCATCGATCAGATCCGCGACTACCTCGCCAAGCTCACCCGCGACGTCACCACCGAGGTCATGTCCTTGGCCCCGGGCGGCGCCCAGCCCGCGGCCCAGATGGACGCCTCACGCGCCCTGGACGCACAGCTGCTGGGCCGGGGCGTGCAGATGCGCACCATCTACCTCAGCAGCGTCCGCAACCACCAGCCCACCGTCGACTACGCCAACTGGCTGGCGGACCTGGGCGGCCAGGTCCGCACCGCTCCGACCCTGCCCACCCGGATGATCATCACCGACCGCTCCACCGCGGTGATCCCGGTCAGCAGCGACGACACCTCAGCGGGCGCCGTCGTCCTCACCGGCCAGGGCACCCTGACCGCGATGTGTGCCCTCTTCGACAGCATCTGGTCCGGCGCCCGGCCCCTCGGCGAGGCGGCCCCCAAGGACACCAACGGTCTCAGCCCGCAGGAATCGACCACCATCGCGCTGCTGGCACAGGGCCACACCGACGAATCCATCGCCAAGCGCCTCGGGGTGTCCCAGCGCACGGCCCGACGCATCGCGACCGACCTGATGGAACGCCTCGGCGCCCGCAGCCGCTTCGAGGCGGGCGTGCGGACCGTCCAGCAGGGCTGGCTGCCGGACCAGCGCGCCTGAACCCGCCCCCCGCGGAGCTCACGCGGGGAACTTGCGGTCCACCCAGCGGAAGGTGAACTCGATCAGGGCGGCCGCGACGGCGGCGATGGTGACGGCCGTCCACGGCATGACGGCTCCCTCCAGCTTGAGCTGGAAGAACTCCTGGAGCCAGGGCACGACGAGGACGATCAGGAACGCCCCGCCCATCGCGCCGACCAGGCCCACGCGCCACCACGTGTACGGGCGGGCGATGATCGCCAGGACCCACATGGAGGTCAGGAACAGCGCGAGCGTGGCGGCGCTGGTCTCGGCCTTGAGGGAGTCGGGGCCGGTGTAGTGGTGGCGGGCGATGAGGTACGTGACGAAGGTGGCGACGGCCGCGATGACGCCGCCGGGGATGGCGTAGCGCATCACGCGTTTCACGAAGTGCGGCTTGGCCCGCTCCTTGTTGGGGGCCAGGGCCAGGAAGAAGGCCGGGATGCCGATGGTGAGGGTGGACAGCAGCGTCAGGTGGCGGGGCAGGAAGGGGTACTCGACCTGCGAGCAGACCACCAGGATGGCCAGCAGCACCGAGTAGACCGTCTTCGTGAGGAAGAGGGTGGCGACGCGGGTGATGTTGCCGATGACGCGGCGGCCCTCGGCGACCACCGAGGGCAGGGTGGAGAAGCTGTTGTTGAGGAGGACGATCTGCGCGACGGCGCGGGTGGCCTCCGAGCCGGAGCCCATCGAGACGCCGATGTCGGCGTCCTTGAGCGCGAGCACGTCGTTGACCCCGTCGCCGGTCATGGCGACGGTGTGCCCCTTGGACTGGAGGGCGGCGACCATGTCGCGCTTCTGCTGCGGGGTGACCCGGCCGAAGACGGCGTTCTCGTCGAGGACCTCGGCCATCTCGGCCTGGCCGGCCGGGAGCTTGCGGGCGTCGACGGTGTTCTCCGCGCCCGGCAGGCCGAGCTTGCCGGCGACCGCGCCGACCGAGACCGCGTTGTCGCCGGAGATGACCTTGGCCTTGACGTCCTGGTCCTCGAAGTAGCGCAGGGTATCGGCGGCGTCGGGGCGCAGCCGCTGTTCCAGGACGATCAGGGCGGTCGGCTTGACCCCGGTGGCGACGGCCGGGTCGTCCAGTTCGCGGGGGGCCCGGGCCAGCAGGAGGACCCGTAGGCCCTGCTCGTTGAGGGCGTTGATCTCCTCGAGCGCCGGATCGCCGGCCGGGAGCAGTACGTCGGGGGCGCCGAGCAGCCAGGTGTTGTTCTCCCCGTCGCCCTCGCTGAAGCTGGCGCCGCTGTACTTGCGGGCGGAGGAGAAGGGCAGCGACTCGGTGCAGCGCCATTCTGCGCTGTCCGGGTAGGCGTCGATGATGGCCTGGAGGCTGGCGTTGGGGCGGGGGTCGCTCTCGCCGAGCGCGCCGAGGACCTTCTTGACGTACGTGACGTCCGCGCCGCCGAGCGGGCGGCACTCGGTGACGTCCATGCCGCCCTCGGTGAGGGTGCCGGTCTTGTCGAGGCAGACCACGTCGACGCGGGCGAGTCCCTCGATGGCGGGCAGTTCCTGGACCAGGCACTGCTTGCGGCCGAGCCGGATGACGCCGATGGCGAAGGCGACGGAGGTGAGGAGGACGAGGCCTTCGGGGATCATCGGGACGATGCCGCCGACGGTCCGGGCGATGGCGTCCTTGAGGTTGTTGTCCTTGACGACCAGCTGGCTGATGACCAGGCCGATGGAGGTCGGGATCATCATCCAGGTGACGTACTTGAGGATGGTGGAGATGCCGGAGCGCAGCTCGGAGTGGACGAGCGTGAAGCGGGAGGCCTCTTCGGCCAGCTGGGCGGCGTAGGCCTCGCGGCCGACCTTGGTGGCGGTGAAGGCGCCGCCGCCGGCGACGACGAACGAGCCGGACATGACCTGGTCGCCGGGCTTCTTCAGGACGGGGTCGGCCTCGCCGGTGAGCAGGGACTCGTCGATCTCCAGTCCCTCGGCCTCGCCGACGAGTCCGTCGACGACGACCTTGTCGCCGGGGCCCAGCTCGATGACGTCGTCGAGGACGATCTCGGAGGTGGAGATCTCGGCGGTGCGGCCGTCGCGGCGGACGCTGGGTTTGGCCTCGCCGATGACGGCGAGCCCGTCGAGGGTCTTCTTGGCGCGCAGCTCCTGGATGATGCCGATGCCGGTGTTCGCGATGATCACGAAGCCGAAGAGGCTGTCCTGGATCGGGGCGACGAAGAGCATGACCACCCACAGGACGCCGATGATGGCGTTGAAGCGGGTGAAGACGTTGGCGCGGACGATCTCGGTGGTCGAGCGGCTGCTGCGGACGGGGACGTCGTTGACGGCTCCGCGTGCGACGCGTTCGGCGACCTCGGCGGTGCTCAGGCCGCCGGGCTTGAATCTGGGCGCGGGGGGCTTGACCGGGTGTACGGGGTCGAGCTCGGAGCCCGCGTCGATGGCGGTCCCGGCGGCCGCGCCACCGCCGGCGCCGCCCGGCTCCTGTCCATCTGATTCGATCTTCGCCCGCTGCGTCATGCTTTCGACGGTAAAGGGCGTTCGAACACTCCACCTGCCGAGAAGTCCGAAGATCCGACTTCGGGATGACATGAATCGTCCCTTGGTCCACCCCCGCTCGGGCGCCCCCCTTCACCCGCACACCGGGCGGTCGGCCCAACGCGCCACCCGATGCGACCACTGCGCGTGCCGATCACATCACGCTCTGTTTCCCTGCCTGTGTCAGACCCGACGACGGAAGGCACAGAAGACGATGAAGCTCACCCGTGTCCGCGCCCTGCGAGCGGCCGTCCCGGCGGCGGTGGCCGGGATGCTCCTGCCCCTGATCATGGCCACCCCCGCGCACGCGGCGGGAGCGGTGGCCGTCCGGTACGGCGGCACCGTCCTCTACACCGCCGCCTCGGGGGCCACCAATCAGCTGACCCTGCTGGACGCGGGCGCCGAGCTGAGGCTCACCGACACGGCGGGGATCACCGCGGGCTTCGGTTGCCAGCAGGACAGCCCCACCTCGATCCGGTGCGGGGCGCGCGCCACCGTGACCCGCCTCCAGGCGGCGCTGGGCGACGGGAACGACAAGCTGGACTACAACACCTCGTCGACGTTCGCGGTCTCGGCCAACGGGGGCACCGGCGTGGACGAGATCAAGACCGGCCCGGGCAACGACATGATCGACCTCCGCGACGGCGCCGCGGACCTGCCGACCCAGTGCGGGGCCGGCTTCGACTCGGTCCTGGCCGACACCGCGGACACCGGCTTCAGCGGCTGCGAGCGCGTACTGCGCTCCTAGTGGCCCCACCCGGCGTGCGGCCCCGCAGCGGCTAGCCCGCCTGCGGAGCCGGGCCCGCCTGGTCGCCGTCGTTGCGCGCGGCCAGCGCAGCCGCGTGCCGCTTGAGGGCCGCGTCGCGGCCGCGGACGTACCAGAGGCCGATCAGGCCGAGGACTCCGCCGGCCGCGCAGGTCCACACCCACCACAGCAGGTCCCGGTCCGCGAACCACCCGTAGAAGGGGAGCTGGAGGACGAAGAGGGCGAACCACAGGACCGTGCCGCCGGTCACGGTGCCGACGATCGGGCCCTCGAGGGGCTCGGGGGCCTCGTGCTTCGCAGTCCATTTCGCCATGGGACCAAGTCTAGGCCGGTCGAAGGACGGTCTACGCGCGGAGATAGACGCCCCTTCGTTCATGTGTTCATACTGAAACGGTTTGGGCTTGGCCCGTTTTCGCCGTATGAACCACCAATGAGGACCAGGACCCCCATGAGCACGACGGCCCCCGTGGACCGCTACTTCAAGATCTCCGAACGCGGCTCGACCATCGCCCGCGAGGTCCGCGGCGGCTTCGCCACCTTCTTCGCGATGGCCTACATCATCGTGCTGAACCCGATCATCCTGGGCAGCGCGAAGGACATGTACGGGCACCAGCTCGACGGCGGCCAGCTGGTCACCGCCACCGTCCTGACGGCCGCGTTCACCACCCTCCTCATGGGCGTCGTCGGCAACGTCCCGATCGCGCTGGCGGCCGGCCTCGGCGTCAACACCGTCGTGGCCCTGCAGCTCGCCCCGCGCATGAGCTGGCCCGACGCCATGGGCATGGTGGTCCTGGCCGGCTTCGTGGTGATGCTGCTGGTCGCCACCGGCCTGCGCGAGCGCGTCATGAACGCCGTCCCGCTCGGCCTGCGCAAGGGCATCGCGATCGGCATCGGCCTGTTCATCATGCTGATCGGCCTGGTCGACTCGGGCTTCGTCTCGCGCATCCCCGACCTCGCGCACACCACGGTCCCGCTCCAGCTCGGCGGCAACGGCCACCTGCACGGATGGCCCGTCCTGATCTTCGTGGTCGGCGTGCTGCTGACGCTGAGCCTGATCATCCGCAAGACGCCCGGCGCGATCCTGATCTCCATCGTGGCCATGACGGTCGCCGCCGTGGCCGTCCAGCTGATCACCAAGCTTCCGGACCAGGCCTGGGGCCTGACCGTCCCCGAATGGCCGGGCAACCCGGTGGCCGCGCCCGACTTCGGGCTCGTCGGTCAGGTCAGCCTGTTCGGCGGCTTCGGCAAGGTCGGCGTGCTGACCGGCGTCCTCTTCGTCTTCACCGTGCTGCTGTCCTGCTTCTTCGACGCCATGGGGACCATCCTGGGCGTCGGCGACGAGGCGAAGCTGACGAAGCCCGACGGCTCCTTCCCCGGCATCAACCGGGTGCTGTTCGTGGACGGCATGGCCGTCGCCGCGGGCGGCGCCAGCTCCTCCTCGGCCACCACCTGCTTCGTGGAGTCCACGGCGGGCGTCGGCGAGGGCGCCCGTACGGGCCTGGCGAACATCGTGACGGGCGGCCTCTTCACCGTGTCGCTGTTCCTCACGCCGCTCGCGACGATGGTCCCCTCGCAGGCCGCCACCCCCGCCCTCGTGGCGGTCGGCTTCCTGATCCTGGCCGGCTCGGTCAGGGACATCGACTGGAACGACTTCACCATCGCCGTCCCGGCCTTCCTGGCCATGGTGATGATGCCCTTCACCTACTCGATCACCAACGGCATCGGCATCGGCTTCGTGGCCTTCTCCGTACTGCGGCTGGCGACCGGCCGGGGCCGCGAGGTCCCGGTGGCCATGTACGTCGTGTCGGCGGTGTTCGTCTTCTACTACGCGATGCCGGCGCTGGGCCTCACGTAGCCCCCTCGGCAGAACCGGGAGGAGCCGGGCTCAGGTGAGCCCGTAGAACTTCTCCGTCTCGTCGACGGCCGCCTTGAAGCGTTCGTCGAAATCGTCGCGAATGAGCGTCCGGACCACATAGTCCTGGACGCTCATTCCGCGTTTGGCGGCATGAGTCCGGAGCCTGTCGAGGAGCTCCCCGTCTATGCGCATGCTCAGCACATGTGTCCCCATGCCGAAAGAGTCGGGGCACAGGGCATGGACGCGTGTCACTTTCCGGAGCCGACTCACCCGTACGAGTGACGCCAGATAAGTGGTGTTCCTTAGGTAGAGTAATGAGTTACTCTAAAGAACATGCATGACCTTTCCCATGGCGACGACGCCGCCGCCGTGAACGACCTCCGCTCGGCCGTCATGCGGCTGGGCCGGCGCCTCAAGCACCAGCGCGTCGACGAATCGCTCAGCCCGACCGAGATGTCGGTGCTCGGCACCCTCGCGCGCTGCGGCCAGGCCACCCCCGGTGAACTGGCCCGACGCGAGCACGTGCAGCCGCCGTCGATGACCCGCATCGTCGCGCTGCTGGAGGCCAAGGGACTGGTCACGCTCCAGCCGCACCCCGACGACCGCCGCCAGAAGGTGGTCCGCCAGACGGAGGAGGCCGAGGCGATGCTCGAAGAGAGCCGTCGCAAGCGCAACGCCTTCCTGGCCGGGCTCGCGGCCGAGCTGACCGAGGACGAATGGGCCAAGCTCCGCGAAGCCGCGCCCGTCCTGGACAAGCTCGCGCACCTATAGGAACGACGCCAGGAGGCGAACCCTTTTGAGTACGGGACCCGGAGCAGACTCCGCCCCCGGCCACATACCCACCACTACGCGCGCCGCCGGGCGCGCCGCCCCCGGCAAGAACCGGGGGATGTTCAGCTCGCTGAAGATCCGGAACTACCGGCTCTTCGCCACGGGACAGGTCGTCTCGAACACCGGCACCTGGATGCAGCGCATCGCCCAGGACTGGCTCGTCCTCTCCCTGACCGGCTCCGCCTCGGCGGTCGGCATCACCATCGCCCTGCAGTTCCTGCCGATGCTGCTGTTCGGCCTCTACGGAGGCGTACTCGCGGACCGGCTGCCGAAGCGGCCGCTGCTGCTCGCCACCCAGAGCGCGATGGGCCTGACCGGTATCGCCCTCGCCGTCCTCACCCTCGCCGGGCACGTCCAGGTCTGGCACGTCTACCTCGCCGCCTTCCTCCTCGGCCTGGTCACCGTCGTCGACAACCCGGCCCGCCAGACCTTCGTCTCCGAAATGGTCGGCAAGGACCAGGTGGCCAACGCCGTCAGCCTGAACTCGGCCAACTTCCAGTCCGCGCGGCTCGTCGGACCGGCCATCGCCGGCGTCCTGATCACCGCCGTCGGCTCCGGCTGGGCCTTCCTGCTCAACGGCCTGTCCTTCGCGGCCCCCATCGTGGGCCTGCTGCTGATGCGGACCGGCGAACTGCACCAGGTCGAGGTCCAGCCGCGCGCGAAGGGTCAGCTGCGCGAGGGCCTGCGGTACGTGGCCGGCCGGCCCGAGCTGATCTGGCCGATCGTGCTCGTCGGATTCATCGGCACGTTCGGCTTCAACTTCCCGATCTGGCTCTCCGCCTTCGTCAGCAAGGTGTTCCACGGCGACGCGGGTACGTACGGACTGTTCAACACGCTCATCGCGGCGGGCTCCCTGGCGGGCGCGCTGCTGGCGGCCCGGCGGGGTCTGTCCCGCCTGCGGCTGCTGGTCGCGGCGGCGGTGCTCTTCTCCGTACTCCTGCTGGTGACGGCCTTCGCGCCCGGGTTCTGGCTGTTCGCGGCGCTGCTCGTGCCGATCGGGGTGTTCGGGCTGACGGTCAACGTCACGGCGAACTCCAGCGTGCAAATGGCCACTGACCCCGAGATGCGGGGCCGGGTGATGGCCCTGTTCATGATGGTCTTCACCGGCGGCACCCCGATCGGGGCTCCGCTGGTGGGGTGGGTCACGGACACGTACGGCGCGCGGGTCGGCATGGCCGCGGGTGGTGCGGTCTCGCTGGCCGCGGCCGTCGCGATCGGCCTGGTCCTCTCCCGGGTCGGCGACCTCCGCCTCAGCGTGAGCCGCCGCGGTGTCACCTTCGTCCCGGCGGAGCGCGGCCGCGAACTGGTCACGGCGGCCTGAGCACCAGGCCGTCAGGCCCCTGCGGGCCGCCTTCCTGGGGCGCCGCCCCAGACCCCGCGCCTCAAACGCCGGTGGGGCTGGATTCATC